>NZ_CEZFMW010000035.1:0-29214 GCF_982993085.1 Thalassobacter sp.
GAAGTGGCTGGGCCAATGCCCCCGCCCCACATCGCGCGCGGCTTAGACCCCTGGTAGGGAAAAATCAAGCGGTCATTCGACCTGTGCTGCGACCTCTGGTGTCTGAGGCGAAGGAAGTGGCGGCAGCGCCAGCCAGTCGGGGTTGGTCAGGATCCAATTCTGGATGGCTCTCGCGGCATTTCGCGACAGGGCGCGCATCTGCTCTTCTTTGGTTTTTGTGAAACCAGAGCCAATGATTGTCGTCGCGTTCGCGCCCTCAAAAACTGTGATGCGCTCAGGCTCGGCGTGCAGTTTGCGTGCCTCAGCATCATCCCAAACATTGGCCGAAAGCACGAGAATGGACTTTGGCGCCAGAAGTACCGGAATGCCCGGAGGTGCAAGCGCATAGCCATCCACATTTACCGCGATATGAAAATCACGCCCGCCAGCGTAACCCGAAAACCGGCGATCAATCTCAGCCCCAAGGATGTCTTGCCATTCAGCAGGCGTTGCAGAGCGCGAGGGCGGCACAAGGCGCGCATTATCAGCGACCACGATGTTCCACTTCATCTGGAACGACCCCATATCGGGCTGTTCATAGATCAACGGATCCTCAGAGGCACAAGCCGACACCAATAGCACCGCCAAAATCGTCAAAGTATTGCGAAAAACGCCCATTCTGCCCTCCAAATTCATGCCTTGGGGTAGCCCACGACACCTGTAGGCGCAACGGTTGCTTGGCTCTGTTAGGGCGCGTCGTTCGACACAACACTACAAATGTCGCGTAGCGCTTGCCATTCGACATCCGACAATGCGGGCGCAGTTGAAGCCCCCGTATCTGCCGCTGCGGCGGCTTGGATCCGGTTCGCCATTTCGGGGTGAGATGACAGATGCGCCAAGACGCCTGTAACCTCGGGGTGATCTTCGGACATGCGGGCGAACAAGCTGCCCAAGGCCGCCGGTGGTAGACCCACGTCAGTCAACCGCTCCTGCGCGTAGACGTCCGCCTCTGTTTCGGCTGCACGCGAATAACCTGAGCTGATGATACCAGCCCCCAAACCCGCAGCCCCCGTGAAATCACCAGACAAGAGCGAGACGATGACAAAGGTTGTCATCCGCTCCAACACGCTGGCGACAGAGTGGTCCAACACGACATGCCCCAATTCATGGGCGAACACGGCGGCAACTTCATCCGGGCTCTCGGAGAGTTGGATGAGCGAATCGAAAAAAGTAATGTAGCCACCGGGTAACGCGTAGGCATTAGGGATTTGGTTCGCGCGGTCATCCAAAACCGCCACCTTGAGCGGATAGGGCAAGGCGACACCCTCAGCGATACGCGCAGCGATCTTGTCCATTGCCGCGACCCCGTCAGGGGCTGCGCAGAACTTTAACGGCGTATTGCTGGGTGAAAACGCGCTGCGTGTCATTTCGAAATGCGTCTCGCCCATTTTTAACTCGGCACGCACATTGGTAAAGCCCGCCAGCAAGCCCGCAAGCATCGGCAATACCACCAAGATCAATGCGGCCACGGATACGGCGCCGATTGTGGTAGCCGCGATCGCTTGACGCCACTTTGACGGTGGGCGCAAAGGCGTGCCAAGATTTGCACAAGCCCGCGCCACCATCGCGCACGCGACCGGATCCCGCAGGACCAAGCGCGCGTTGGTATTATCATCTAACCCGATCGTCAGAGTGTCATAGTTCGACTGATCGGGCAGCGTGCGCACCGCATCACAGGGCCACAAAACGACGTTCTGCCCATCCGGTAGATCGAGGACGAGAACATCGCCGTAATCGCCGTGGTCTTCGCGAACCGCGACTCGCTGCGCCAGCGCACGCTCACCATCATAATAGTCGCCGAAATAATCGTCGGAGGGGACTTGTGGGCCGTTCATATCCCGCCACCAAAGTCAAAGAATCCCGCCAGCCCATCCGCATCCGCCATATGATGATCAGCCCCGCGGCGTGTCGCGGATATTACGCTGGCGTCATGCACTAGCAACGTTTCAGCTGCATGCCGCAGCATCGGGAACGTCACGAACACATGTTTAAACTGCGCCCGCAGGACAAAAAAGCTGAAGTAGATCAAAATGGTGCTCGCAAGAATGATCCACTCTGGCAGGTTAAATAGCGCACCAAGCGAGAATTTCTCGGTCAGGATATCCTGGGACGGAAGGCTCGCGCCCAAGGCTCCGAAAATCGCAAACAACATCGCCACAAGGATCGGGACAAGGATCGAAAGGATAAGAAAGATGATCAGGTTTCCAAGCAAATGGATTTTGATGATCTTGCCTGTGCGCGGGTGAATTTCCAGCTCAGTCCCACCGGAATACAGCGTTTCAGACAATAGCACCCGAAAGCTTGCGACCCGATAATATATCCACCCGAGGACCATGCCCGGCACAGTGATGAACAGCCAACCTAGGTTACCACCCGTCCCATTAAAGGATGCCGCAGCCGGCAAACCAATCGTCGCCAAGCCAAACACCAAAAACGGGAAATACGCCGCATACAGCATAGTAAAACGGCCGCTTTGGAAAAACGGCTGATCCCCAAACCACGTACGATCAACGATGAATTTGCGTAGCCGAAATGTCGCCAGTGGCAAAAGCAACCCAAACGTCGCAATCACCAGCCCATAGTACAAAAACGCCCGCCACATGTAGCCAAACGCACCGGGCTCCATGGAAAATGCGAGGCCCCGCCATGACGTATGGTTCACAAGATACCTGCGCCCGCGGTACTGCGCGATAAAATAGAGCGGCAGGATCAGCGCGAGGGCCACAATGAAACCAGCCGTCGTATCGCCGGTAAGATTAAGGCTCGCGAAGAGGATCAACATCATCACAAGGCCGACGTAGAACACCAACAAGACAGCTGCGACAAAGAAACCGATCAGCTTTTCAAGCGGTTGTCCTGTGTATTCTAACGGCATCCCGCCCGGGCGCACGCTGGACCACAGCCACCGACGCAATCGGGTCCGCGCCCAAAATGAATAAAGCCCGAGCGTCACAACCATCAAACTGCCGGTCTTGAGCACCAACCCCAGCAGGTCGATCCGTGCTCCTTTTACGGCAGTTTCCAGCGTGTCATCGGCCATTTTGGTGCCTTAGGTAAAGGTGTTGTCCCGTGGGAAGCCCCGTGGCGCCATGCGCCCAGCAGAGGCGCGTTTCGACGTCCATTCGCTTAGATCAGTCTCGGTGCGCGTGCGGCCAGCGGGGTCAAGCCAGCTAAGGCCATCGGCGAGTGTAAAGGTCCGCGCATCCGTTAGGCCGCCGTCCTTATACTTTTGAAGACGAACGCCCTTGCCGCGTGCCATTTCTGGCAATTCATCGAGGGCGAAAACCAACATTTTGCGGTTCTCACCGACCACGGCGACATGATCACCCGCCACTGGCGCACAGACAGTCGCACGCACATCTCCGCGCACGTTCAGCACCTGTTTGCCCGATCGTGTTTGGGCCACCACGTCGTCCTGCGCGACGACAAACCCGTCACCCGCACTAGAGGCAACAAGCAGTTTGCCCCCAGCGCGGTAGATCAGAATATCCGTAATCTCGACCTCATTGGGCAGATCCACCATCAGGCGTAGGGGTTCGCCCATACCGCGCCCGCCGGGAAGATTGGCCGCCAACACTGTGTAGAAGCGTCCATTCGAGCCGAACACCAACAGCTTATCCGTAGTCTCTGCATGGAACATAAAGCGAGGGCCGTCGCCGTCCTTGAACTTTAGCTCGCGCGCCAGATCAATGTGTCCCGTCATGGACCGCACCCAAGCCATCTTGGAGCAGACGACAGTGATCGGCTCACGCTCAATCATCGCCTCAAGCGGGACTTCTGCGACCTCTAGGGCCTCAGCAAAGGTCGTACGGCGCGCACCGCCCTCAACACCTTTCCCGAACAGTTTCCGCGTTTCGCGCAATTGATCCGAGATGGCTTTCCACTGAACATCATCGTTTTCCAGAAGGTCCTCAAGGCCCGCACGCTCCTCCATCAACGCGTCACGCTCCGTAAGCAGCGCTAACTCTTCGAGCCGTCGCAACGCGCGCAAGCGCATGTTCAGGATCGCTTCGGCCTGCACCTCGCTGAGGGCTTCGGACCGATCGGTTGGCAGGGGGCTGACATAGTCGGCTTCATCCTGCGCGCGCGCATGGCTGACGCCCCAATCCTCGAACATCAACGCACGCTTGGGTGCATCATCGTACCGGATGATATCAATAACGCGGTCCAAGTTAAGGAAGGCCACGATAAAGCCCTCAAGTACCTCAAGCCGATGGTCAATCTGCGCCAAACGGTGCCGTGAGCGACGTTGCAACACGACGCGACGGTGGTCCAAAAACGCCTGCAAGACTTCGCGCAGACCGCAAACCTTTGGGGTCACACCATCGATCAAGACGTTCATGTTCAACGAGAACCGCGTTTCGAGATCGCTGGCCCGGAACAGTGTCGACATCAAAACGTCTGGATCCACGTTTTTGGATTTTGGCTCTAGCACGATGCGGATGTCGTCTGCGCTTTCGTCGCGCACGTCCGCTAGGATCGGGACTTTTTTGGTCTGAATAACTTCAGCCAGTTTTTCGATCAGCCGCGATTTTTGCACCTGATAGGGGATTTCAGTCACGACAATTTGCCATTGTCCGCGGCCCAAATCCTCAATCTCCCAACGAGCGCGCAACCGGAAAGAGCCACGCCCTGTTCTGTAAGCCTCAAGCACGTTTTCGCGCGGCTCAACGAGCACGCCACCGGTCGGAAAGTCCGGGCCAGGGATCATGTCTACCAGCGTTTCATCGCGGACATTAGGCGTCTTGATAAGGTGCAGGCAGGCCGTGATCAGTTCTTCGAGGTTGTGGGGCGGAATGTTGGTCGCCATGCCAACTGCGATCCCGGACGAGCCATTCGCCAATAGATTCGGGAACGCCGCAGGCAGAACCACTGGTTCACGCAATGTGCCATCGTAGTTGTCACGGTAATCAACGGCGTCTTCGTTTAGCCCCTCTAAAAGCGCCTCAGCCGCGGCGGTCATACGCGCCTCGGTATACCGGCTCGCGGCGGGGTTATCGCCGTCAATGTTGCCAAAGTTCCCCTGCCCGTCCACCAGCGGATAGCGAACAGCAAAATCCTGCGCCAAGCGGGCCATCGCATCGTAAATCGCGGCGTCACCATGGGGGTGATAGTTGCCCATTACGTCGCCAGAAATCTTGGCAGACTTTCGGAAACCGCCCGTCGGTGAAAGGCGCAATTCGCGCATCGCAAAAAGGATACGCCGGTGAACCGGCTTCAGCCCGTCACGCGCATCCGGCAAGGCCCTGTGCATAATCGTGGACAAGGCATACGTTAGATAGCGCTCCCCAATGGCGCGCGAAAGTGGTTCTGCGATAGCTTCGGGTGTGTCGATGGGATCACTCATATGCTTGGTCTACTGTAGGCGATTTCCAGCGTAAACAGACAACGCGGCCAAAAAATGGTAAGTTAGTGTCTAAAGATTCGTAGCGCTGCCTTTTGCTGCACATTTATTTTATTTTAACCATTTACGGAGGGCTGCGTTTTGCTTCGCCTTTCTATCATATTGATTGCTGCACTTTGGGCCAGCTTCCTTATTTGGGGCACACCCACTGATACGATATCCCAATCGGACCCAGCCCTGCGCGACCAGCCCCCGCGCACCGTCCGTGTACCAATTTATTCGGAGCCGACGATTGTATCCGTTGACCGCCCAACGGTCACAGCAGCACGCGCCGCACCACAGCCCGTGCTAGCCATTGAAGTGAGCGCCGAGCCAGCGGCCCAACAAAATACGGTTCCGATTGAGGAATTACCCTTATTTACAGTCACCGGAACCCGCGTGAACCTACGTACCGGCCCCTCAACTGCGACTGATATTGTGATGTCCCTATCGCTGGGCAGCGTGACCGAAGCACTCGGTCCCGAGAGCAATGGTTGGATCGAGATCAGAGACCTAAACACAGGCCTGTCCGGATACATGTCCGCCCAGTTTCTCGAATTGCTTTGAACAGTCCATTGACCCCACCGAATGCGCCCTTACGTTGCCCCACGAAAAGAGGGCGCAATGCAAAAATCCATATTGATCACAGGGTGTTCCAGCGGCATCGGGCTAGACGCGGCGCACACGCTACGTGACCGTGGGTGGCAGGTCTTTGCCACGTGCCGCAAGCAAATCGATTGTGACAGGTTGTCGGATCAAGGATTTGTTGCCCCATTATTGGACTATGAGGCCCCCGAAACCATCGAGGCCGCCCTTGCAGAGGTACTAACAGATACCGGTGGCACGTTGACCGCTGTGTTTAACAACGGTGCATATGCGATCCCCGGTTTGGTCGAAGACCTGCCTACCAACGCGTTGCGTCAGATTTTTGAAGCCAACTTTTTCGGCTACCACACACTGACACGCGCCGTGATCCCGGTGATGCGCGCGCAAGGTCACGGGCGCATCGTGCAATGCTCCTCTATCCTCGGATTCTCACCACTGATGTGGCGCGGAGCCTACAACGCGACCAAATTCGCGCTTGAGGGGCTGACGGACACGTTGCGGCTAGAAATGCGCGGCACCCAGATATTCCCGGTTCTAATTGAGCCCGGCCCCATCACCACCAAAATCCGAGAAAACGCGATTCCCCATTTTGAAAAGTGGATCAATTGGGAGAACAGCGCCCGAGTCGATGACTACAAGGCGCTAAAACAACGGCTCTACACGTCCTCCGGGCCGGATCCGTTTGAACTGCCCCCCACGGCTGTGACCAAAAAACTGATCCATGCCCTAGAAGCGCCAACACCCCGCGCGCGTTATTACGTGACCTTTCCCACCTACCTAATGGGCACGCTAAAACGGCTTTTACCCACTTCGGGCATAGATTTTGTGGCCAGCCGGTTCTAGACCGCTACGTCACCGCCAAAGAGAGGAATAAACATGTTCAGCGATCCCTTGTTCTACATAGCAGCGGCTGCGTGCCTTGTTGTGGCGGGCATCTTGTTGTTCGGCATCGGCGGCTTTGGCTCCGGTGGCGGCTTTAATAAAAAACACGCCAATAAAGTCATGCGGCTCCGGCTGTATGCCCAGTTAGGGGCCGTGGCCCTGATGGTTGGTTTTCTCTTACTACGCGGCGTCGGAGGTCAATAATGGTCGTTCTTTCAAAGATTTACACCAAAACGGGTGATGCGGGTGAAACCGCATTGGGCAATGGAGCACGGGTAGCCAAACACTCGCTGCGGGTCACAGCCTACGGCACGGTGGATGAGACGAACGCTACCGTTGGCCTTGCGCGGCAGCACAGCAGCGGTGAGATGGACGCGCAATTGGCGGCAATCCAGAATGACCTGTTCGACCTTGGCGCAGACCTGTGTCGCCCCGACATGGAGAAAGACGCCGAAAGCGAATATCCGCCCCTGCGCGTAACCGATGCTCAAATTCAGCGGCTTGAAGCAGAGATTGATGAGATGAACACGGCACTGGAACCATTGCGCAGCTTTATTCTGCCCGGCGGCAGTGCGCTGGCCGCACAAATGCATCTGTGCCGGACCGTATCCCGCCGCGCAGAGCGTCTCTCGGTTGAGCTAGCGACAGTTGAGGCGATCAATCCGGCTGCGGTAAAATACCTCAACCGGTTGTCCGACTGGTTTTTTGTAGCGGGCCGCATTGCCAACGACGGTGGCAAAGATGACGTTCTGTGGGTTCCTGGCGCGAACCGCTAACCTTAAATACGGGCGCTGTCACTGGTTTGACCTCTGGCGGCGCCTACGTCGTGAAACAGCATACGAAACGGCGCAAACAGAGCAGAAGCAACGCACAAAGCTGCCATCTAGCGATGGTAACCAGATGTTACCCAAGCCATACTGCAGCCAAACGCAGGGTTTAAATGCATCCGCAGGAAGCCCTGCTTACAAGATCGTAGGTTTTGAAAATTTACTCTATGCCCCGCGATGCACAGTGGTTATCAATGCGGTGAAAATTTCGGGCTATATTTCACGAAGGCCCGAGTCGAACAGGAGAAACGCGCAATGAAGGTCCTCGTACCGGTGAAACGCGTGATCGATTATAACGTAAAAGTTCGCGTCAAAGCGGACGGAAGCGGTGTCGATCTCGCAAACGTCAAAATGTCCATGAACCCCTTTGATGAGATCGCGGTCGAAGCTGCGATCCGCTTGAAAGAAGCGGGTCAAGTGGATGAAATCGTCGTCGTTTCTGTTGGCGTTGCAAAGGCGCAAGAAACGCTGCGGACTGCTTTAGCTATGGGCGCAGACCGCGCTATCTTGGTCGAAGCCGCCGACGACGTGCACACCGACATCGAACCTCTTGCCGTTGCTAAGGTTCTTAAGGCCCTCGTCGACGAAGAGCAGCCCGGCCTCGTGATCTGTGGCAAGCAAGCCATCGACAACGACATGAACGCGACTGGCCAGATGCTCTCGGCTCTGCTCGGGTGGAGCCAAGCAACATTTGCGTCTGAGTTGGCGATTGAAGGCGATAGCGCAACCGTGACACGTGAAGTGGACGGCGGTTTGCAAACGATCAAAGTCAAAATGCCAGCCGTTGTGACCGTGGATCTACGCTTGAATGAGCCACGCTACGCATCCTTGCCTAACATCATGAAGGCAAAGAAAAAGCCGCTTGATACCAAAACACCAGGCGATCTGGGCGTTGACGTAACCCCACGCTTGAGTGTCGTCACAACGACCGAACCAGCGGCCCGCGCAGCCGGCGTCAAAGTCGCGTCCGTGGACGAGCTTGTTTTGAAACTCAAAGACGAAGCAGGAGTGATCTAAGATGACTGTTCTTCTTATTGCAGAAGTCTCGGGCGGCGTTTTGGCCGTGGACGCAACAGCAAAAGCGCTTACTGCCGCTAAGGCGATGGGCGATGTAACCGTGTTGTGTGCTTCCGCAGGGTGTGGTGGCGCAGCAGAAGCGGCCGCTAAACTCGATGGCGTAAGAAAAGTTCTTTGCGCGGATGACGCCGCTTATGGACACGATCTCGCAGAACCTCTTGCCGATTTGGTAGTCGGCATGGCCGGAGACTATAGCCACATCGTAGCACCCGCGACAGCAACCGCCAAAAACGTGATGCCCCGCATCGCGGCGTTGCTGGATGCTATGGTGATCTCTGACGTAACGGCTGTTGTTGATGCGGACACGTTCGAGCGCCCCATCTACGCAGGCAACGCGATCCAGACCGTCAAATCCGCAGATGCGATCAAAGTGCTAACGGTTCGCACCGCGACGTTTGATGCCGCCGGCGAAGGCGGTTCGGCTTCGGTTGAGAGCATTGCAGCGGCCGCCAACTCCGGAATTTCGGAGTGGGTAGAAGACAAGGTTGCCGCCTCTGACCGACCCGAACTGACATCCGCGGGCATCGTTGTTTCTGGCGGCCGCGGCGTCGGCTCCGAGGACGATTTCAAAATGATCGAAACGCTCGCAGACAAGCTGGGCGCAGCTGTTGGTGCATCCCGTGCCGCGGTTGACTCGGGCTATGCTCCGAACGATTGGCAGGTCGGCCAGACCGGCAAAGTCGTGGCACCGGACCTTTACGTTGCGGTCGGCATTTCGGGTGCGATTCAGCACCTTGCCGGCATGAAAGACTCCAAAGTCATCGTCGCCATCAACAAAGACGAAGAAGCACCTATCTTCCAAGTCGCTGACTACGGGCTGGTTGCTGACCTGTTCGACGCCGTACCAGAGCTGCTCGAAAAACTCTAAGCGCTTAGCAAGTCTTACTGGGAACGGCCCGCATTTTGCGGGCCGTTTTCTTTTGCACTATCCTTAGGCAAAGGCGGCGACACCAGCCAGTTTCTCGGCAATCTCTATGTGACATGCCGGAGGCAAAAGCTGCTGCGCCACTGGCACTTCCATTTCGGGCACCTTCATCCCGTGAATGCCCGCGTTGGCCCGCGTCTGAGCCGGATCGTACCGCAGCACGTCATCAACCAATGGTCGCAAATCATCGACCATGCGTTCTGACACAAAAAGCGGCTCCGGCCCAAGTTCTGCCCCGTGCGCGGGTGGAGTTGCGTCAGGTAGCCACAAGAGCATTTTGCGCCCCGTTATCCGCGTAAGCAGCAAACGCATCCGCGCAGTCCATGCCGCAGACAATTCCTGCTCAATCATCCGGAACTTGTCCGGCGAACAGGCCTTGAGTGTCACCAGCATGTGACGCGTGAAATGGAATTCACTGAAATCAACGTCCTGAAACAGGTTTTGCATCAACGCAGAGGGTTTCAAGAAGCGGTCATTGCGGCGCGGATGAACGTGATAAAATCGGTTGGACATGTTGTGGGCAGGCAGAACCTGCACAATTGTCATATCTGCCTCAGAGGCCATATCCAGTACCGTTGCGTCTGCCGCAAATACATCCACCCCAGCATTCATTTGACCAAAGTTCACACACGGCAGGCCAATCTTATCTTCCAAGAGTTCGGAAAAGGGCCGTTCAACATAGCGGCCATACGTTTCTGAGCCGCCAATAACAGCGACATACGGCGTGCGACGGTCCTTCTTAGGCCCCCGAAACAGTGTCTTCGATGCGCCGTATGTGCACGGGTAATACTCAAGCGCGGGCTGCGCCATTCTTTCATAGGTCATCTGCCTATTCCCACCAATGTTCGACTCACCCAAGCACGACATTGCAATAAAGCCGTTACTGATAACCTAACCGAGCAATTTGCCTTTCTTTTTCAACAACACCGTGGCTTGTGACCCTTCGCTATCCCGCGTAATTTGAGCCAACACACGGCAGGAGAGCCAGAATGGATATTCAGAAAATCGGCATCGTAGGCGCAGGTCAGATGGGCAATGGCATTGCACATGTCTGCGCATTGGCAGGTTACGATGTGATTCTAAATGATATTTCCCAAGACTCACTCGACGCCGCGATGACTACGGTTCGCAAAAATCTTGAACGCCAAGTCAGCCGTGAGAAAATCACGCAAGCCGATCAAGATGCCACCCTCGGTCGGATCTCAACCACGTTGCGCCTTCCGGATCTGGGTGCGACCGACTTGGTGATCGAGGCCGCGACGGAACGTGAAACGGTCAAACAGGCAATTTTCGAAGACCTTCTGCCCCACCTCCAACCCCACACGATCCTGACCTCCAACACATCGTCTATTTCAATTACGCGCCTCGCGAGCCGCACGGACCGACCCGAAAAGTTCATGGGGTTTCATTTTATGAACCCCGTTCCAATCATGAAGTTGGTCGAACTGATCCGTGGTATCGCTACGGACGAGCCGACTTTTTCCGCCTGTCGCAAGGTCGTTGAGAGGCTGGGGAAAACTGCCGCAACTGCGGAAGATTTTCCGGCGTTCATTGTGAACCGCATCCTGATGCCGATGATCAATGAGGCAGTCTACACGCTTTATGAGGGGGTCGGGAACGTAAAATCCATCGACGAATCCATGAAGCTAGGCGCGAACCATCCTATGGGGCCACTAGAGCTCGCGGACTTCATCGGCCTCGATACGTGCCTTGCCATTATGAACGTGCTGCATGACGGCCTTGCGGACACCAAATATCGCCCCTGCCCGCTTCTGACGAAATATGTGGAAGCTGGCTGGCTCGGCCGCAAAACGGAACGTGGTTTCTACGACTATCGTCAGAACCCACCTGTCCCGACCCGCTAATCGCTCAGAGTTTTTTCCCGTAGCCAAGCGACAAAGCCACGTGGGTTTGTCGCCCACTTCACGATCTCAGATCGCTCAATTGGCGCACGCACCACAGGGGCCTGCGGCTTGTTCAATGCATAAACCACTTCGTGCAAAAGCAGACCCTGGCGCAAAGTCGCCGAAAGGATATTCGCAATCTGATACCACCGCGAATTCTGCCCGGGAAAGAACACAGGCACCACAACCGCCGCCGATTTCTGAATCATTTTGGCGGTGAACGGGTTCCATTCCTTTTCAATCGCTGGTCCGAAGTAAGTCTCAGAAGCGGCAACTGAGCCTGACGGGAAAAGGACGATCACGCCGCCGTTCTCCAAGTGCGCATTCGAGGCTTTGCGCATTTCGAGGTTCTTCTTCAAAGAATCCTCTTCGTGCGGAAACGGCACAGGGATCATGAATTCTTCGATCTCGGGGATACCGGTCAGCAAAGATCGCGTCAGAATTTTGTAGTCCGTTCGGACCCGACCAATCAATTCGGCCAAAACCATGCCATCCACCAACCCATGCGGGTGATTGGCCACAACGATCACCGGACCCGTCTTAGGGATGCGCGCAATTTGGTCAGCGGGTGTGATCAGGTCAATACCCATCACCTTGAGAGCATGCCCCCAAAAACCCTGCCCGGTTTGGACACCTTCCCGCTCGAACCGCCGGATCAGACGCAGCAGACGTATTTTGCCAGTCGTCCACTCCATCACGCGGATTGTGTTGGCTTTCCACGGGTTTTCAAACGTGTTCGCGTAAGAAAGACGCTTCTTATCATAGGCCACGTAATTGGGGTCAGTGCCCCCATCCGCGCCGTCTAATTCGTGCGTATTGTCCACCAAAGCTTACGGGGCTCCCCGTTCAGACGTCTTCCCCAAAGCGCGCGGCCACCAAATTGGCCAGTGCGTCGGCCAAGGCGTCCGCTTGCGCGCCCGAAGTTTCGACCTCAATAGTCGTTCCCTTAGATGCTGCCAACATCAAAAGCCCCATGATCGAATCGCCTGACGCCTCAAGCCCGTCTTTACGGACCATGGCGGAGGCATCAAAGCCTTCAACACATTCGACAAATTTAGCTGAAGCCCGCGCGTGCAGACCTTTTTGGTTCACGATGGGGAGTATGCGTGCTGTCATGCGTTGCCCGCCGTAGCATCAAAGCTGTTGATATACCGTCGCCCAGCGTCACGCGCTAGATCGACAGCCTCCCCGACGGGGCGTCCACGCGACTTGGCCAGTTTGATCAGAGCCGGAAGATTGGCACCATACAAAATACGCCTATCGGCGGCCATGCACGCAGGTAACGACAGGTTCGAAGGAGAGCCGCCAAACATGTCAGTGACGACAACCACCCCATCCCCACTGTCAACATCGTTCGCGGCTGTGCAAATTTCGGATTTTTTCACATCTCTGTCGTGATCAGGCTCTATAGCTATCGCGACAATACCGGTCTGCTGGCCAACGACATGTTCGATCGCGGCCAGGTATTCCCGTGCAAGCCCCCCATGGGCAACGATGACGATCCCAATCACCTGTGGGTTCTACCTCTTCACCGGGCGCCACGTCTGACCGCTGCGCCGCTCCAATTCCCTGTGTCTTAAAGACACTCTCCAGCCACTTTCCGCAAGGGTCACCGCAAGGCTTTCCGCTACGGCAACAGAGCGGTGTTGCCCACCCGTACAGCCCAACCCAATCGTAAGGTGCGATTTTCCCTCTGCCTCGTAGGCGGGCAGAAGCATCAAAAGCAAGTCCTCAACCTTCGCACGAAACGGTAAATAATGGGTGTCTTTCGCAATATACGCCGCAACTTCCTGCGATTGGCCGGTCTTTTCCCGCAGATCAGGCGCCCAGTGCGGATTGCGAAGGAAACGAACATCAAAAGCCAGATCAAGGCCTAGGGGAAGCCCGCGCTTATAGCTAAAACTTTGAACAGAGACCGCCAATCGCGTCGCCTCCGAAACCGTAAAAATACGGTCAACCTCTGCCCGCAACTCGTGAATATTGAGCTGACTGGTATCGATAAAATGATCAGCCTGCTCCTTAAGCGGTTCTAGCAAGAGCATTTCTTGCGCAATACCACCTTCGGTGTCTTTTCCATCTGCAACCGGATGCCTCCGGCGCGTTTCGGAATAGCGACGCAACAGAACATTGGGCGCGCAATCAACATAGAGGACATTCAACCCAACGGCTGGGTTTGCCCGCAGCTTTGCGACCAGATCTGCAAAACGCTGGACACTAAAATCACGGTTGCGGGTATCGATCCCAAGAGCCAGTGGACGGCCCGTCGGGGGACCATTCAACACCCGCCCCACAAGCGACAAAGGCAGGTTATCAATCACCTCATAGGCAAGGTCCTCAAGAGCAGCAATCGCAGTGGATCGCCCTGCGCCAGAGGGGCCAGTCACGAAAACAACAGGGGTTGGGTCCGGTGTCACGTCGGTCATTATGCTCACGGTATTATTACGTGTTAGGATGGTAGCGGTAGCAGATGCAGAAGCAAATGACATGGCACTGCCAACCGCCCACTAAGCACGCAAAGTCCGCCCTCCATGCCGCAACAACAGAACTACTTTAGACGCCAGACCAACACCGTGGCACGCACGATAAAGCGGGACTCTACACTCATCAAAAGTCAAGGTTTCCTCTGGTGGAAAACGCGGGGCGGCATCCTCTGTCAGCAATAGGCAGAACGTCAATTTTGCAGAACGTTTCAAGGGAATTGAGAGAAGACCAAACCCGCGCATCTCTAACTGCTCAGGTGCATTTTTCGGCGGCATACACATGAGGTTTCCAAGGCCCTCCAATTCGATTTCCACAACATCATCACACACCAACGCGCATCCCAAAGCCATCAACTCAGCCGCAAGCGTGCTTTTGCCAGCCCCACTCTTGCCTAGGATCAAAACCCCGTGATCCCCGTCGGCAACGCACGTTGCATGGGCCCGCCAACGTCCCAGCTCTTGCACCGTGCACAGACTATCTGCTGGCATCGATGTCACTTAGATCGGCAGTCCAACCACGAACCGCGCGCCTAGCGGCTCGGACGTAAGGTCCATATCGGTGGGCCGAATATTCTCAGCCCAGATAACCCCGCCATGGGCCTCAACGATTTGCTTAGAGATGGCCAAGCCTAGCCCCGAATGGTTGCCAAACTGCTGCTGGGGCCGTTCGGAATAGAACCGATTGAACACTTTTGTCAAAGCCTGTTCAGGAATGCCCGGCCCTGTATCTTCGACCACGATCAGCACCCGATTGTCACGCTGACGCGCCCAAATACGCACCGCGTCACCGGCGTCGCAAAACGACAGCGCATTGGTGATCAGATTAACGAAAACCTGCGCGAGACGGGCCTCAAGCCCCATAATCACAATCGGCTCTTTCGGCAGATCCGCGATAAAATCGATGTCGCGCGCGCTTGCTTCCTCAGAATGGTAAAGTGTCAGATTGTTGAGCATCTTGATGAGATTGAAGGGTTCTTCCTCTTCCTTCACCAACTCACTATCGAGCCGCGACGCATTCGAGATATCAGACACTAGCCGATCAAGGCGGCGCACATCATGGTCGATCACATCCAACAACGTACTGCGCTGATCCTCAGTCTTAGCCAACCGCATCGTGCCGACCGCCGAGCGGAGGGACGCCAGCGGATTCTTAATTTCATGAGCCACATCAGCCGCAAATTGTTCGTTGCTATCGATCCGATCGTAAAGCGCAGACACCATACCCCGCAGCGCACCGGACAACCGCCCGATTTCATCAGGGCGCGCGGTTAGGTCCGGAATACGCACCCTATTTGGGCTCATCTTGCGGGCATTTTTGTCCCGGCCAAGCTCGGCTGCAGCCGATAAATCAGACAGCGGGTTGGCAATAGTAGAGGCGAGCAGAAGGCTCAGGCCAATCGAAACCATCAGGGCAATCACAAACATCTGCAGCACTTGTTCCCGCTGCGCGCGGGCAAGGGCGTCAATTTCTCCGGCGCGGCTGGTCACGGCAATCGCGCCCAGTGCAACAGCACCTGTGCCGATGGGCGTGGCCACTGTATAGACTGTGCCGGTCTCAATTTCGCGGCCGCGGATAAGCGTCTCAGCCCGGCCAATTTCACGCACCATTTCCAGCGCCACTTGGGACGTGGGCGTGGTGATCACCGGGGCCTGTTCTGCCGACATAACCCCTGCCACACCGTCCCACACCCAATTGAGCAGGTTGGTGATGACGTTAGTACGGTCAGTTGTTTGCTGTAGCCCCCGGACGGTACCGGCGGGCTGCGCATCGGCAGTGGTTGCCGCCACAAGCCTCTGACGGTCGTCAAACACATGCACCTCAACCCCGACGGGCAAGTCGATAGCAGCCAACACCTCGGTCACATCTACGTCCGCAAGGGACGCAAGCGACCCACTCTCAACTCCGGGCAAGGACGCCTCAAAGATGTCAGCAATCAACTGCGCCTCAACCACCAAGGCCTTTTCGCGCTGTGTCACAAGGCTGTCGCGCGACGGGCTCAGAAACAGCACACCAGCAACAAGCACCAAGATCGCCAACATGTTGAACACGATGATCTTGCGGGCAAGCGGCGAACGATTGAGTGAAATCATACCACGACGTTCGCGCGCCGAGACCAATTCGCTTTCTAAAGCACCAATGGGGCGGTCCCAGTCTTCACCAAGAACCACCTCACTTTCAGGCCTGCGTCCGCGCGAAGCGGTTTGCATAATGGCGTCCGCCGTCATTCTTCGTTGTATCGGTACCCAATGCCGTACAGCGTCTCAATCGCGGAGAACTCGGCATCAGCCATGCGCATTTTCTTCCGCAACCGTTTGATGTGGCTATCGATTGTTCGATCATCCACATAGACCTGATCGTCATAGGCCACATCCATCAATTGATCTCGACTTTTAACAAAGCCGGGACGCGTGGCCAATGCTTGCAGAAGCAAAAACTCGGTTACGGTGAGAGTTACATCGTTGCCCTTCCACTTCACTGCGTGCCGCAGCGGGTCCATGGTTAAATCACCACGCACAAGCGCTTGGGTTTCCTCGGGCGTATCGGTTTCATCAGAAGCAATCGCCTCCTGACGGCGTAGAATAGCGCGAATACGTTCGACGAGCAGACGCTGCGAAAACGGCTTGCGCACATAATCGTCGGCCCCCATCCGCAGGCCCAAAACCTCATCAATTTCATCGTCCTTAGAGGTCAGAAAAATCACCGGGACCGAGCTTTTCTGGCGCAGACGCTGCAACAGATCCATGCCATCCATGCGGGGCATCTTTATGTCCAGCACAGCAAGCTCAGGCATCCGGCGCATAAACGCATCCAGAGCCGACTGGCCATCATTATAAGTTTCGACCTCAAAACCCTCTGCCTCCAGAGTCATCGAGACTGACGTGAGAATATTTCGATCGTCATCGACCAGAGCAATCCGCGACATGTGCAATGTTCCTTATTTTGCCCAATTTGCCTAAATTTTTGCTTACTGTCCGACTTTCACTAGTGAGAATCAACAAAAAACGAATCAGCCGCGGTGATCCTGCCGCGTACAAGGCCTGATCAAAGTTAATAGTCCCATAATTTGCGCTAACAGCGGCAATTTGGTTGCGCTAACTGCGCGCTTGCGTCCTGTTCAAGCCAAAATACGTCATGATATAGCCACGAGGGTGTAGTCATATTGGCTGCTGTTTGTATTTCGACCTAGAGCGGGACAAAATCCGCGGGAGCACGATCATGATCATCGGACGCGTTAACCCAGCGCACACGCTGGAAACCCAAGGCATTTCCGGGCTCGGGTCGGTCTATTATAACTTGCTTGAACCAGCGATCATCCAGCAAGCGATTGAACGCGGCGAAGGGACACTCGGCAAAGGTGGTGCGTTCATGACGACCACCGGTAAATACACCGGTCGCTCGCCCAAAGATAAGCACGTAGTAAAAACCGCTGACGTAGTGGACACGATCTGGTGGGACAACAACGCCGCGATGTCGCCCGAGGGGTTTGATGCCCTCTACGAGGACATGCTCGCCCACATGAAAGGTCGCGATTATTTCGTGCAGGACCTGTTTGGCGGCGCCGACCCCGCGCATCGTCTAGACGTGCGCATGGTGACCGAGCTTGCATGGCACAATCTGTTCATTCGCCACCTTCTGCGCCGCCCTGAGCCCGCAGAACTGGAAACATTTGCCCCCGAATTTACGGTCATCAACTGCCCCACGTTCAAGGCCGACCCAGAGCGTCACAATTGCCGCTCTGACACGGTCATCGCCATGAACTTTGAGCGCAAGATGATCCTGATCGGCGGCACCGAGTATGCGGGCGAAAACAAGAAATCGATCTTTACGCTGCTCAACTATCTACTGCCTGCCAAGGGCATCATGCCCATGCACTGCTCCGCCAACCACGCCATCGACAACCCCGTCGACTCGGCCGTGTTCTTTGGTCTGTCGGGCACAGGCAAAACCACGCTATCGGCCGATCCCGGTCGCACCCTAATCGGCGATGATGAACATGGCTGGTCCGAGCGTGGTATCTTTAACTTTGAAGGCGGCTGTTACGCCAAAACCATCAATCTGCGCCGTGAAGCGGAACCCGAAATCTACGACACCACGTCCAAGTTCGGCACAGTGATCGAAAACATGGTCTTTGATCCAAACACCTTCGATCTGGACTTTGATGACGACAGCCTTACGGCCAACATGCGCTGCGCCTACCCGCTGGAATACATCTCTAACGCGTCGGACACCGCGCTGGGTGGTCACCCCAAAAACATCATCATGCTAACCTGCGATGCGTTCGGCGTCCTGTCCCCCATCGCGCGGCTTACGCCAGCGCAGGCCATGTACCACTTCCTGTCTGGCTTTACCTCCAAGGTTGCAGGCACTGAGCGTGGCGTGACAGAGCCAGAACCGACATTCTCGACCTGCTTTGGCGCACCCTTCATGCCCCGCCGTCCCGAAGTGTATGGCGACCTTCTACGCAGCAAAATCGCCGAAAACGGCTCTACCTGTTGGCTGGTCAACACTGGCTGGACCGGCGGCGCCTATGGCACAGGTTCGCGGATGCCGATCAAGGCAACCCGCGCACTTCTCACGGCTGCTTTGAACGGGGATCTCAGCAATTGTGAATTCCGTCGCGACCCCAACTTTGGCTTCGACGTCCCCGTCGCATGCCAAGGCGTCGACGACAGCTTGCTTGATCCACGCACAACATGGTCAGACCCCGCAGCCTACGATGCACAGGCCGCAAAACTGGTTTCCATGTTCTCGGACAACTTTGCGCAATACGTCCCCTTCATCGACGAAGACGTCAAAGCCTGCGCAATCGGCTAATTATGCGTGCTGAGGCGGGCATCCCCGCCTCATGCCAACCCTTTGCGGATCAGGTTCGCGCCGGCCACGAGCAAAACAATCAAGATTGCCCGCTTAAAGGCTGCCGCGGGCAATCTGTCTTGCACAGCGAACCCAACCCACATCCCCAACATGCTTGGTATCAACAGCGCGGCTGAAAATGGCGCGGTCTCTAGGTTGAGGATCCCGGATTTCAGATGCGCCACAAGCAGCATGAATGATCCAAGCCCATAGATCACGCCCTGCACCACGCCCTGTTGCGCGCGGGGGACATCCGTTGCCAGCAGGTACAACACAGTCGTTGATCCCCAGTTACCCGTCAGCCCACCCATCGTGCCCGAAATGAGGCCCGCAACCCATTCGGTCCACCACCGATGCTGCTGCGCTATGTGAAACGTTTTTCCTGCCAGTTGAATAACCGAGAGCACGACCACCGGAATGCCCAGAACCAATGAGAAAACCTGAGGCGACAAAGAGGTGACCAACTGCGCCGCAAGCAAGATCATGATGCAGACTACGACCAAATAACGCCAAAACTGCCGCGCCGCAGCAACCGCTGGCCCAACCCCAGCCCGCAAGGTTTGGGTCACATTCGCCGCCACAATCGGCAGAATAACCCCTGCCAAGGCCAACTGCGGATCCAAAAATGTCGACAACCCGGAAATCATGATCAAGGGCAGTGCAAATCCCACCACCCCTTTGACAAAGCCGCCAAAAAACGTGATCGCCACAGCCAGAGCAAAGGCCCCCAGCGACATAAGTTCCATGATGCGTGTCCCTGTTTTAGCTGCGCACAACGCAGTCTTGTGCTATCGTTACGGCAACCTACCTGCCAATGGATTGACGAACACCCAAAAATCCGTCGAGACATTTTAGTTCGCCCAAGATTGCATATGCAGAATTTTCTTGCGCTGCAATTGCACAGTCGGTACGAAGACCCGACAAAATGATGCTAGGAGACGACCATGCCCCGTGACGCCGCCGAGAGCCACATCGAAACACCTGCCATTCTGCCAAACCTGCTTGCGTTGACAGGCGATGCCGTCGCTGCAGCAGAGGCCCTTTTGGCCCGCGCCAAGGCGTTGATCACCGTTCAAGTCACCGACAATGACCGCATTTCCGGCCGCTTGATCGAAGAAAACCAAACCGCGACCCATGGCTTTGCTTGGCTGGCCACATATGTCGAATCGCTGCGTCAGATGCAGGGCTGGGCCGAGCGGATGAGCGCAGACGGCACTTTCAACGAGATGAACCAACTGATCCATCAGATCGCTTTTGGAGAGTACCTGTGGCAGATGTACGGCGGCATCCCGATGAACCAAGGCGAAATCTTGCGCCCACAAGATATCGGCCTATCGCAAGAGGATCAGGCCGTGCTGATGACGCCGGCGGTCCAACTGCTCACGCAGAATGGCAACACCCAAGTCGCACGCACCCGCCTTGTTGAGCTGATGCAAGAGGGTCAGGCCGAGGCTATGTTCGGCACCTCCGGCCTTGATGAAGAGCTGGAAATGATCCGCGAGCAGTTCTTCCGCTATTCCAAGGAAAAGGTCGAACCCTTTGCCCATGAATGGCACCTCAAGGATGAGCTGATCCCGATGGAGATCATCGAGGAACTGGCCGAGATGGGCGTATTTGGACTGACCATCCCCGAGGAATACGGCGGGTTCGGTCTCTCGAAGGCATCCATGTGTGTCGTATCCGAGGAACTGTCACGGGGCTACATCGGCGTCGGCTCGTTGGGCACGCGCTCGGAAATTGCGGCTGAGTTGATCCTTGCGGGCGGCACCGAAGAGCAAAAACAAAGCTGGCTACCGCGATTAGCCTCCGCCGAGATCCTGCCCACTGCAGTGTTCACAGAACCGAATACCGGCTCTGATCTTGGCAGCCTGCGCACCCGCGCCGTCAAAGATGAGAACGGCGATTACCAGATCACGGGCAACAAAACTTGGATCACCCATGCGACCCGTACGCAGGTTATGACGCTGCTAGCGCGGACCGATCCCGACACGACCAACTACAAAGGTCTGTCGATGTTCCTTGCGGAAAAAACCCCAGGCACGGACGAAAACCCGTTCCCCACCCCCGGCATGACCGGCGGTGAGATCGAGGTCCTCGGCTATCGCGGCATGAAAGAATACGAATTGGGCTTCGACAACTTCCACGTAAAGGGTGAAAACCTGCTCGGCGGAGAAGAGGGTAAGGGCTTCAAACAGCTCATGGAAACCTTCGAAAGTGCGCGGATCCAAACTGCGGCCCGCGCGGTTGGTGTCGCGCAATGCGCTCTCGACATCGCGATGCAATACGCGATCGACCGCAAACAGTTTGGCAAGTCGCTGATCGAATTCCCCCGTGTTTCTGGCAAGCTTGCGATGATGGCCGTTGAGATCATGATCGCCCGTCAGCTGACCTACTTCTCGGCCCGCGAAAAAGACGAAGGTCGTCGCTGCGACCTTGAGGCTGGCATGGCCAAGCTGCTCGGCGCCCGCGTAGCGTGGGCGGCGGCCGACAACGGCCTGCAAATCCACGGCGGCAACGGCTTTGCGCTTGAATACAAAATCTCGCGCGTACTGTGTGATGCCCGCATCCTGAACATCTTTGAGGGCGCCGCTGAAATCCAAGCACAGGTGATTGCCCGCCGCTTGCTTGGCTGAACCGCCTCTTTTCTCAGCAGATCAACACCCCCGGCGTTATTCCCTAGCGTCGGGGGTTGCTTTTTTTCGCCCTCAGCCACAGCTGTTAGGTCACGAGGGAGATCACCATGACAGATACGCGCCCTATCCTGCTCACTGGCGTCAGCGGGTTCATTGCCAAACGCATCGCCTATGACCTTTTGCAAAAAGGCTACCATGTCCGAGGATCACTGCGCAGCATGGATCGCGCGGATGAGGTTCGGGCCGCCGTCCAAGACCCCGGTGATGGGCGCCTCACTTTTGTTGAGCTGGACCTGACCCGTGATGCTGGTTGGGATGCTGCCGTCACCGGTTGTCAGGCCATCCTGCATACCGCATCCCCCTTTCCTATGGCCTCTCCCAAGAATGAAGAGGACCTGATCCGCCCCGCAGTCGACGGCACGCGTCGCGCACTCAAGGCTGCGCGCATCGCAGGGGTGAACCGCGTCGTATTAACCTCATCCATGGTGGCTATTCTCTATGCGGAACGGCCTGCGGGCTACGCCGCCACCGCCGCCGATTGGACCGATGTGGCCCACAAAAGCGCCTCGGCCTATATCAAATCCAAAACCCTCGCAGAGCAAGCCGCATGGGATTTCGTCAAACGAAACCCAGAGGTGCAACTGACAACTGTCAATCCCGGCCTTGTGTGCGGCACGCCCATGGACAACCGCTTTGGCACCTCGCTGGAACTGATCCAACGGGTCATGTCCGGCAAGGACCCAATGCTGCCGGACATCCCCATTCCTGTGGTTGATATTGAGGATGTCTCGGCCCTTCACATCGTGGCGTTGGAACGCCCTGAGACAATCGGGCAGCGAATTATGGCCACGGACGACGTGCTGCGGATGCCCGCAATCGGCGCTTTGTTAGCCGCCACTTACCCAAAGCGAAAAATCGCTACCAAACCGGCTCCGCGGTTCTTGCTCAAGGCGCTTGCGATGTTTGACGCTTCGCTCAAAACTGCGATGCCCCAAGTTGGCCTGCCGATGCAGGTCGACACACGTGCCACTACCGAAGGGCTTGGCTACCGCTTTGTCCCATCGGATACGGCGATCAAACGCTCCGCTGAAGCTGTCATTTCTGGCGCTTAGTCTATCTTCCCTCGGGGCGACGCAGGGGGTATAGCCGCGTCATGGCTCAAAATCCTCCCTCGCTTCGGCCCGATCTCGCCCCCAAGCCCACCCTGCCCACGGACGCCCGCCCCGGGCAGCCCCGCATTGGCATGATCTCTCTTGGATGTCCCAAGGCGCTGGTGGACAGTGAACGCATCCTGACGCGCCTCAGGGCCGAGGGCTACGCGATCTCGCCCGATTATGCGGGCGCAGAAGCTGTCATCGTCAACACTTGCGGCTTCCTCGACAGTGCCAAGGCCGAAAGCCTTGAGGCCATCGGTGAGGCACTAGACGCCAACGGCCGTGTCATCGTCACGGGCTGTTTGGGCGCGGAGCCTGAGTATATCACTGGCGCGCACCCCAAAGTTCTGGCGGTAACGGGACCGCAGCAATACGAACAGGTGCTCGACGCAGTGCACGCCGCCGTGCCGCCCAGCCCCGACCCGTTCGTGGACCTTTTGCCTGCCACTGGCGTCAGCCTCACGCCACGCCACTACAGCTATCTCAAGATTTCCGAGGGCTGTAACCACACCTGCAAATTCTGCATCATCCCCGATATGCGCGGCAAGCTTAGCAGCCGCCCACACGCTGCCATCATGCGTGAAGCCGAACGGCTGGTCGATGCGGGCGTGCGAGAACTGCTCGTAATCTCGCAGGACACATCCGCCTACGGCACCGATGTCAAAGGGCGCGATGCCAAACACCCGATCATTCCTCTGGCGCGCGATCTTGGCTCGCTTGGCGCATGGGTCCGGATGCACTACGTCTATCCATACCCCTTCGTAAAAGACCTGATCCCGCTGATGGCTGACGGGCTAGTGCTGCCCTATCTGGATGTGCCTTTCCAACACGCCCACCCCGATACGCTGAAACGCATGGCGCGCCCGGCAGCCGCGGAAAAGACACTCGATCGGATCGGTGAATGGCGCGATATCTGTCCCGACATCACCCTGCGCTCTACATTTATCGTTGGCTATCCCGGCGAAACCGAGGCCGAATTCCAAACGCTTTTGGATTGGCTCGATGAGGCACAATTGGATCGCGTCGGCTGTTTTCAGTATGAAAATGTCGATGGTGCACGGTCAAACGCTCTGCCCGACCACGTCTCCCCCGAGCTGAAACAAGAGCGCTGGGAACGCTTCATGGAAAAATCCCAAGCAATTTCGGAGGCAAAACTGGCCGCCAAGGTTGGCACCCGGATCGAGGTGATCGTCGATTCCGTCGACGATGAGGGCGCCACCTGCCGCACCAAATCCGACGCACCCGAGATCGACGGGAACCTGTTCATCGACGAAGGCTTCGAAGGGCTAACACCCGGCATGATCGTCGAGGTCGATGTTGATGAGGCCGGGGAATACGACCTTTGGGGGCAAGTCGCGGCAACGAAGTAGGCCACCTAGGCCTCAGCCAACCACATCCTGACCGCGTCCTGCACATGCCGGAAGCGGTCGCCCCCCAAGTGTTTGCCACCGTACCAACGCGTGACGACAACAACAGTGTCGTACAGGCCTTCACGCTCCAGCATCCGACAGATCACAAGGCCCGCGCCACTTTCGCCATCGTCATTCTTGATCGGCCCGCTTTCAAGCAACAGCCCCCAAGTATTATGTGTCGCGCGGGCAAATTTCTTGTTCCGGCACAGCGCTTTGACAAAGGCCTTTGCCTCCTCGGGCGATGTCGCAGGCCCGCCCGCGACCGCATAGCGCGAGCCGCGATCAGAAATCACGTTTTCCATAATTCTCACGTGAACTGCCCCACAAGGATCACAACCCACGCAAGCCCCACCGCAATCCCAGCAAGCGAAGCCGCACAGGACCCGATGTCCTTTGCCTCACCCGCCAGCGGATGGTGCTCCAGTGAGATATAATCAACCACCCGTTCAATTGCGCTGTTGAGCAATTCCACCACCAACACAAACGTCCCGCCCATCACGATGATTGCCAACTCAACCGTGCTCAGCGGCAAGATCAGTGCCGCAAGCACCGAGATGGCATGCAACACCGCCCAGCCCCGCAGCGCGGATTCGCTTTTCCACGCGACCGTCCAACCAGCCCAGCTCCACGCTGATTTCTGTAGCAATTCTTTTAGGGTGGCGCGCATGCGGCTGTTCTCCAAGCTTCACGCCTTGAGACCAGAAACACACGACGATGAAAAGGGGACTAAGGCCCGGTCTCGCCCGAACCATGCGGTAGCTTGATCCACTCAAACACCTCCGCATTCATGCATGCAGACGGCACGGTTTGCGCCCCCCACTCGGATTTGCCAAGCCAACACTCACACTGCTGCACCCAATCGCATCCGCGACACCGGTGCACAACACTGGCCCATTCCTCTGCACTTAGACGGCCATCAGCATAGGCCTGCACCAAGTCGGCACCACTGGCCTTGGCCATAGTGACAGCCAACCAATAATGGCGATTCAATGTGCCCAAAGGGGTCAGGTGGTGTGTCATCATTACGATCCTTTTGCTGGACCAAGGATCGCACAGAATTGCACCCCGCGCTTTGCGCAGGATCAAAGACGGGTCTTACATGTGCGAAACGGTGCGCAGAGCATCCCAGCGGCTTTCATTATTGCAGCTTTCCGGCATTTCGCCCGCGTCCAGCGCCTTGGTGCAGCCACCCACATCGCCACATCCACGGCAGCGCAACAGCATATCTGCGGTGTCGCCCGCCGACAAAGTACCTTTGGCTTCTTCCGCGCGCAGGTCAAACCCCTGCGCGTCTGCCATGCGTTTCATAAGGTCTTGATGAAGTCTCGGATCGCCCAAAGCCATGATGCACCCTTTCTCGATGACGTCAGACAATGGGTAAGGCGTGCGCAAATTCGCGGCTTTGACCTATATCAAAGCCTCAATATCAAAGTCCCTCTGCGACCCGGCGTACTGTGGCCACACGCGCGGCGTTAGGTGGGTGGGTCCCCAAAAACCGATCGCCCGGGTCGGGAATACGCGCAAAAAACGCAGCCCCCCGCAACGGATCAAACCCAGCGTTATGGGTGATCACTGTGCCCAGCGCATCGGCCTCTAACTCATGTTCCTTCGAGAACCCGCGCGCCCCGACGGTCGCACCTGCGCGCGATAGCTGGTCCACCACAACCGCGTTTGCACCGGTAATCGCGCCCACAAGGCTGCCTAGAATTGCCCCCCCAACGGCGGCTTGCTGTTGCTCGGCCAAATGCTCTTCGATGTGGTGGGCAGCTTCATGGCCCATAACAAAAGCGATTTCATCAATGTTGCGCGCATCCGCGATCAAAGCCTGCGTAAACGTCAAAAGCGGGCGCCCCTCGGGGCTGAGCGATTGAAACGCGTTCTTGGGGGCGTTGGGGTTTGGGTCCACTCGGAACAAAAAATCGCAATTCAGCCTGCGCGTCTGTTCACGGCAGGTCCGCTCGGCCACAGGTTCCACCCGGATACGCGCGGCGTTGTAGTTGCGCATCGCTTGCGCTGCACTGACCGGAGCGCCCGCCTGCGGCAGAGGGGCCGCATTGACGGGGGGCGGCGCAGACGTCGGCTCCACGCAGGCAGATAGGAACAGAAGCGACAGACCTGCGACACACGTTCTCAACATTGCGACTCTCCTTTTCGGCGCGGCCTCGCGCCCTACCTTTGACCAAAGATATAGGAATTCGCCGTGCAAGACAAAAGCCATCCCGACACACGCGTACTGTATAACGCCCAGTGCCCTGTCTGTTCCTTTGAGATCAATCACTATGACGCTTACAGCAAGGCGCAGAACCTGCCGATCCGGTTTGACGATCTGAATGCGGATGTCTTGGCAGAATGGGACATGGACGCAGACACCGCCGCCAAGCGTTTGCATGTCTTGCATAATGGCCAGCTGATCGCGGGCATCCCTGCCTTCTTGGTCTTGTGGCAAGAAATGCCGCGTTATCGCCTGTTAGGGCGCATCGTGGGGCTGCCCGGTATTCGGCACGCGGCAAGTGCGGCCTATGACTACGTTCTCGCGCCTGCAATTTACGCTTGGCACAAACGCCGCCAAAAGCGCACGGTTGCCAAAGGCTAATCCCGCGGGCAGTGTGAAAGCATGTTTTCGATCGAACACACATTCGATGCCTCTGTCATCACCCTTGTGGATGAAGGCTCAGGCCATTTGACAGATGACGTCACGATCAACGCCTTTGAGGATTGCGTGACCGTTGAACAGGTCGATCCCACCACTGATATCGTTCGGCGGATCACCCTGTCGCTGTCACAGGTTCAGGATTTGGCCGCCGCATTGGACCTGCCTGAGGGGGTCTATCGGCTCAAAAAAGCCGAGGCAGAATAGAGCGCGCGCATGACGGTTGGTTTCTTTCATGATGAACGGTGCCTTTGGCATTCTGGCGGAAACTACGCGGGCATGTTGCCCGTAGGTGGCTTGGTCCAGCCCATGATCGGGGGCCTGCCCGAGAACCCGGAAACAAAGCGCAGGTTTGTGAACCTGATGCAGGTCACGGGCTTGGCGCATGAACTGAGCTGGTCCACCGCCCCTGCCGCCAGCACTGAGGATTTGTTGCGCGTCCATCCCCAAAGCTATCTGACCGCGTTCAAGGAGATGTCGGAGGCCGGCGGCGGCGAATTGGGGCTGCGCACGCCCTTTGGACCAGACGGATACAACATCGCCGCGCTTTCGGCCGGATTGACCACAGCCGCTGTCCAACAGGTTATGCGCGGTGAATTGAACCAAGCCTACGCACTGTCACGCCCCCCCGGCCACCACTGCCTGCCGGACTTTCCCAACGGCTTTTGCCTGATGGCCAACATCGCCATCGCGGTTGAGGCGGCGCTACATCACAAACTGGCCGGGCGCATCGCCGTGCTGGATTGGGATGTGCACCACGGCAATGGCACCGAGGCGGTTTTTTATGACCGCCCAGATGTCCTGACGATCTCGATTCATCAGGAACGGAACTATCCCAGCGACACCGGCGGGTTTGAGGCGCGTGGCTCTGGACGGGGTGAAGGCGCAAACCTCAACATTCCTCTGCCCCCGGGTGCGGGCCACAATGTATACATTAAATCCATGGAGCAAATCGTCCTCCCAGCGCTCCACGATTTCCAACCGGACCTGATCATTGTCGCCTGTGGCTTTGACGCCGCGATGATTGATCCGCTCAGCCGGATGATGGCCCGGGCCGAAACCTTTCGTGCGATGACCGCCATGGTGCAGGAGGCCGCAGGTGATCTATGCGGTGGCAAGTTGGTGCTGAGCCACGAGGGCGGCTATTCCGAGCTATATGTCCCGTTTTGTGGTCACGCCGTGATGGAGCAACTCACCGGTAGCACGATCACCGCGCCTGACCCGTTTGAAGAACGCTTCCGCGACCGTCAGCCCAGCGCGCGTTTTGACCAATTTGCCTTTGAGCTACTGGATGAAATGGCGCAGGCGCTTTAGCCCGCGTTGTCCGCCACACACATATGCTGCCGCAGCGCAGCAATGTGTTTGACTTCACAGTGGCCACTGCGGCACCTTAGCCGCGACCACAGCGAGGATCTCCTTCTTATGAATAAAGTATATGGCAGTGCGTCGGAGGCTCTTGATGGGCTTTTGCACGACGGCATGTTTATCGCGGCTGGCGGCTTTGGCCTGTGCGGTATCCCTGAGTTGCTTTTGGATGCAATCAAGGACGCGGGCACCCGAAACCTGACCTTCGCTTCCAACAACGCGGGCGTGGACGATTTCGGCATCGGAATTTTGCTACAAACGCGCCAAGTCAAAAAGATGATCTCATCCTATGTGGGTGAAAACGCAGAATTCATGCGCCAGTACCTGTCGGGTGAGTTGGAACTGGAATTCAACCCCCAAGGCACTTTGGCCGAGCGGATGCGTGCAGGCGGTTGCGGCATTCCAGGGTTTTACACCAAAACCGGCGTCGGCACCGTGATTGCTGATGGCAAAGAGCACAAAGAGTTCCCCACCGGGCCGGACGGCGCAAATGAGACGTATATCATGGAAAACGGCATCTTTGCTGATCTATCGATCGTCAAAGCGTGGAAGGCCGACGCCACAGGGAACCTTGTGTTCCGCAAAACCGCGCGCAATTTCAACCCGCCCGCCGCGATGTGCGGCAAGGTCTGCATCGCCGAGGTTGAGGAAATCGTGCCCACCGGCTCGCTTGATCCCGACATGATCCACCTGCCGGGCATTTACGTGCACCGCATCGTGCAGGGCGATCACGAGAAACGTATTGAGCAACGCACTGTGAGTGAGGGTTAAGAATATGCCTTGGGATAGAAACCAAATGGCCGCCCGCGCGGCACAGGAACTACAAGACGGCACATACGTGAACCTTGGCATCGGCATCCCGACGCTGGTGTCGAACTACATCCCCAAAGGGGTTGAGGTCACGCTGCAATCAGAGAACGGGATGCTTGGCATGGGGCCGTTCCCCACCGAGGACAACATTGATGCAGACCTGATCAACGCAGGCAAGCAAACCATCACCGAGCTGCCGCAAACCGCGTATT
>NZ_CEZFMW010000036.1:0-28951 GCF_982993085.1 Thalassobacter sp.
TCCCTTCGTCTCCGCCACCTATACTTCATGTCGCCAGACAGTAGTCCCTCGCCTTGTCTTCGTCATAAACGAAGATGACGATCACAATGCGTTTCATGCGGACAGGCTTTCGGTCGGAACACTGCGATTGGCCCGCCTCTCACCCAGCATCAGCATGGCAGGTGTTACTATCAGCGTGAGGATCGTGGCGATCACCAGCCCCCCTGCGATGGCCGATGACAGCTCGGTCCACCACTGCGTTGACGGTGCGCCGTAGACGATTTCGCGGGTGAAGAAGTTCAGGTTCACGCCGATCACCATCGGCATCAGGCCAAGGGCTGTTGTGACCGATGTCAGGATCACGGGCCGCAAACGTTGCGCCCCTGTGCGTAGGGCCGCCTCCAACGGCGATTGGCCGGAGCGCTTGAGGTCGTTGTAGGTATCGATCAACACGATGTTATTGTTCACGACGATCCCCGCCAAAGCGATGACCCCGATACCGCCCATGACGATACCAAATGGACGTCCGGTGACGAGGAGCCCAAGCAGCACACCCGCGATCGAGAACACAATGGCCGACATAACGACGAAGGCTTGGTAGAAATTGTTGAACTGTAGGACCAAGATCACGAACATCAGGAAGATCGCGGTAATGAAAGCCCCGACGAGGAAGGCCATGCTTTCGGCCTGATCCTCGGCCTCACCAGCAAAGCTGAACTCAACCCCATCGGGCAGATCGGCGGCGTTCAGAGCAGCTGTGAGCGCCGTGACCTGATCGTTGACCAGAATGCCAGGTGCGACATTGGCCTCAATGGTTGCCACCCGTTTTTCGTCAATACGGCGGATAACGCCTGTGCGTTCAGACGGGGCAAAGGTCACAAAGTTTGAGATGGGGACCAGCCCCGATGTTGTTGGCACACGAAGACCGCCAAGTTCCGCCAAAGTGCGTTCTTCGCGGGGAAAGCGCACACGGATATCAAGGCTGCCATCGACGTCATCGGGGCGATAGTCAGCCACTGTGATACCTTGGGTGAGCAGTTGAACTGCCTGACCGAGCAGGCTCACATCTGCTCCAAACCTTGCCGCCTCTGCACGGTTAACAAGGATCGACACCTCAACGCCGGGCACAGGGCGCGTGTCTGTTACATCGGTGAACCCGCCAAGACCATCCATGATGTCACGCACTTGTTGCACCGCCTCGACCTGCACGTCGGGATTGCGGGCCGTGATTTGAAGGTTCACGGGTTTTCCAGCTGTGGGGCCACCACTTTCAGTTTGCACCTGCACGTCGATGCCCGCGATGTCGGATACGCTTTCACGAATGTCCACGCCAATTTCTGCGGCGGTGCGACGGGTGTCCCAAGGCATGAGTTCCAACTGCAACGTGCCGATGGTTTCTTCGTCGCCTTGGCCTGCGGACATCAAAGACCGTGCATAGATGCTGGCGATCTCTTCGTAGGGTAGGATGCGGTCCTCGACTGCTCGTACCAGTGCGTCCCTTTCGAAGATTGAGAAGTTGTCACGGGCGCGAACCTGCACCTGCATGAAGTCAGGTTCGATGGATGGGAAAAAGCTGACGCCTTTGCCGAACTGCCCGTAGGCACCGAACCCGCCAAGCAGTAGAGCCACGGCCAGTAGCAGCGTGGCAGCCGGACGTGTGATCGCCCATTCCAACAGCCGCACATAGCCGCCCGTAAACCCAGCCATGTCACGGGGATCACCGATTTCAGCCGCATAAAGCGCGGCCTTCGCCTTTGCAGACTGCGGCGGGCGTTTGCCGATAAGCCCCCCCATAACGGGGATAAAGACCAGCGCCATAAACAGCGAGGCCGAGAGGGTCAGAATGACCGTGATGGGGAGATACTTCATGAACTCACCCACCATCCCCGTCCAAAACAGCAGTGGAAAGAACACGGATAATGTCGTCGCAGTCGACGCGATAATGGGCCATGCCATCCGTTTGGCAGCCTCAGAGTATGCTTGCTTTGCGGGCTGGCCTTCTTGCAGCTTTCGATCCGCCAATTCAGTGGTGACAATCGCCCCATCCACCAGCATCCCGACAACAAGGATCAGCGCGAACAGCACGATGATGTTCATCGAGAAGTCCATCGCCCAGAGGGCCACAACACCTGCCAAAAAGGCACCAGGAATAGACAGGCCCACCAGTAGCGCCGAACGTATACCGAGGGCAAAAACCACAACGATCATCACAAGAATGACAGCGGCGATCACGTTCGCCTCAAGGTCAGACAACATGTCTTTGACCTGTACGGATTGGTCTTGCAGATAGGTGACCTCAACACTGTCGGGCCAATCAGCGCGCAGCACCTCAACCAGTGCCTTCACCTCATCTACTGTGTCGATGATGTTGGCCCCAGATCGTTTGGTGATCTCTAACGCAAGAGCAGGCTGGCCGTTGATACGGGCAAAAGATGAGGGGTCTTCGAAGGTGCGGCGGATCGTGGCCACATCGCCAAAGGTGACAACGGCATCGCCACGCACTTTCACGGGCATTGCCATGACGTCCCCAAGGTCTTCAATCAACCCGGGAACCTTCAGCACAATCCGCCCTGCCCCCGTCTCAATGGCACCCGCCGCGATCAGGCGGTTGTTGCGTTGGATTTGCCCTATAAGTTCGTCGAAAGATAAGTTGTAAGTCTCAAACACCGTCGGGTCGATCAGGACCTCCAGAAACTCGAACCGCTGGCCCCCAATGTCGACCTCTAGCACGCCGCCCAGACCTTCGATCTCTTCCTGCATCTCGTTGGCCAGATCGTTCAGTGTCCGCTCTGGCACGGGGCCAGACAGGATGGCCGTGATGATCGGAAAGAGGGCGGTGTTAATTTCCGTGATGGTGATATCACGGGCGTCTTCGGGCAGATCGCCTTGGGCACGATCCGCGGCCTCACGTACCTTATCCAACGCCTCTTGGTTGTCGCCGCCTGGTGCAAACTCAAGCTGGATCGATGCGAAGCCTTCGGTGGCGTCAGAGTTCATCGACATTAAGCCCGAGATGGACCCGAACTCTGTTTCCATCGGTTCCAGCAACAGACGTTCAGCATCGGTCGGGCTGATCCCGTCAAGGCCCGTGGAGACGTAGAACAGTGGCAACGGCACCTCAGGGTTGGCCTCTTTGGGGATTGAAACGTAGGCATAAGCCCCCACGGACAGGATCATGATCAAAGCCATGACCACGACGCGGGACCGTGAGAATGCGAAATCGATCAGGGCGCTCATTTACGTTGCTCCCCTGCCATAGGCGCGACGATCTCGGCCTCATTCACAAAGCCTTGGCCGACGGTGATGATGTCAACGTTTTCAGGCAGGCCTGTGACCCAAATCCCATCGATCTGTGCCTTTACGACCTGAATTTCAAAGAACTCTACCACGTTGTCCGCGTTGACTGTTTTGACGCCCAATGCACCCTCGGCGTTTAGCGATACGATAGATGGTGACAGGAAGTGCGCGGTGACTTCGCCCGTTGGGATAATAACCTCAGCAGAGATGCCCGCAGGGATCGCACCATCCTCATTCTCGACCTCAATTTCGGCTAGAAACGTGCGGGTTTCCGATGCAGCGGACGTACCCACAAAGGTGACCACACCTGCACGTTCTTCACCTGTGATGAAACGCACCGTTGCAGGTTGGCCAACCGACAAACGGGTCAGAGACTGCTGCGGTACCTGAATGGCAACCGTAAGCGGCGTGATATCGACCAGACGACCGACTTCGGTGCCAGCAGAGACAAATTCGCCCTCATCAAGGTTCAGCGTCTCAATACGTCCATCAAAGGCCGCTGTAATGGTCAGTGCCTTTGCGGCTTGCGCGGCGGCCGTGACTTGCGCCTGTGCAGATGCCAGTGCCGCCCGGGCCTGAACCACACGGTCCGTTGTGGCCACACCACGATCCAACAGTTGTTCGGCATTATCGAACTCTCGTTGTGCTTGGATCAAAGCCTCAGCCGCACGGTTGGCGTCCGCAATGTTGTTGGTCGGATCGAAGCGGGCAATGACATCCCCTGCCGACACATCTTGTCCTTTTGCCACCAGCACCTGCGCGATATCACCTGAGGTTTCAGCCCGCATCATGGTATCTCGATCTGGCAGGGCTTGCCCCTCAGCCTGATAGAACTGGGTGACGGTTTCCGCCATGGACGTGGCCACAGCCACTGCAACAGGCTGCGGGTCTGCACGTGCGATGACGGGACCTGTGTCATGCGTGGGAAAGATAAACCCGCTGCCCATCCAGCCCACGATCAGGACCACCAAAAGGGCAGCAACCCAAGTTGATCTGGATGCCCCCTGATCGGAGGCAAATGTTAGCCGTTGGGGTTCATCTGCGGGCCCGTCAGTTGACACGTCATGGGTTTCTGCAACGTGAGGTTCAGCGATATCAGTGCTATTAGTCATCGGTGAGATCCTTTGAGGCTACGGGCTGTTGCCCCTGCATGGTATCGTTGGAGGAGTTGAGTTCCCTCAGCGCCAAAGCGACTGCGGCATCCAACGACGCATAAAAATCTGCATGCGCTGTCAGGCGTTCCACCGCTCCGGCACCCTCAGGAAGGCTCTGGATCGTCTCCGCTATGTCGCGTTGGATCGCACGGTTTCGTTTCTGAATACCTTCGAGCATTGTCGCATAAGGGTTCGGCGCAAGCTGAAAGAAGTCACCACGTTCACCAGGCTTGGTGAGGCGCTTAACCAGCCCTCTTTCTTCGAGAATGCGAATACTGGTGCTGATACTGGCACGGCTAACCTGAAGCTTGGTCGCCAGATCACCGAAGGAAACAACGTCACCGTCGTAGATCAGCATCCCAAAGACACGCCCCGCAATGCGTGGCAGCCCATCGGCTTGGGCAGTCAGCCCAGTCTTCTCGATGAAGTCGCTACGAACGGGGTCGTGTGACAGGTGGTCAGACATGCAAAGCTCCTACTGTTTGTCGAATATCTAAGCGTGGGTGATACTTTTATCAATTTCGTTCAGTTATAACTGAACGAAACGTTGCGTCACCATTTACCATATGAAGATGTCTGATGAGGTATGACCGATGCCACTAAAGAGCTTTGCATCTCAAAGCCTTCGAGATTGATCAATCATGGTACAAGGTCGGGTTCGTCTAGCGCCACGTGAATTGGGGTAACGAACGTCAATTGTTCCAAAACCCGTCCAGCGCCGACGCCAACCCATCACCCAAAAGCAGCGTCACCCGCAGATATGCGCCCTCTTGGTACAACTCCGACTGTCCTGACACTTGGCCGCTGCTGTGGTTATAGCCCAGCGCCATCAGTGTTCCTTCCGCAGGCGTAAAGCCCAGTTCCAGACCCAACCCTTGGGTAGAATTGCCCGCATCATCAAAAAGATATGCGCCATTCACACCCAATTGGAGGCGGTCTTTCAAGAAATCGAGCGCAAGACCCGCCTGCGCCAACTGCGTTGTTGCTTTGGCTGAGGAGTTGCCTTGAAGTTCCGCATGTTGATAGCGGCCAGCATATTTCCCGTTTAGGCGCAGATCATCGGTCGCCTCAAAGCTTCCATCAATGGACCAAAGGTGCGTTTCGGTACGTTCGCCCCGGTCCTCAATCTGAGCCTCATACCAAGCCAGCACGTCGAGCCGTGGGTCCGCGAGCGGGCGATATGCAGCCCCCACACGCGCCCGAGTACGCAGCACACGCGCGTCGTTGCGGTTATCCAGCGCCACGCGCCCACGCGCGAGAATGGCCAGGTCTGGAGTGGCCTGTGTGGCAAAACCCACGCTGGTGTAATGGGTGCGACCGGTTTCTTCCCATGTGGTATCAAAATCCGCGTCTCCGACATAGCGGTTCTCAGGGCCCGCCCACTCAAGCCCGAATGCAAGGCTGGTCAGAGCGTCTTCACCGCTTTCGACTTTGCGGGCATGTTCCAGACCTGCGCTGATGGTCCATGCTTCACCAACGTCCCATTCCATGTCGATATTCTGGATCACGGTCTCTTCGACATCGGACGCGGTCTTGGTCAGTTCCGTTGCACCGGAAAGCCATTCATTGAACTTATACTCGCCGCCGACACGCACACGCGTGGTCATTCCGTTTGGTGCAAAGATCAGTTCAGCTTCCTCAAAGGTGCGCGCGCCGTTTTCCAAATCACGGTACACACCAAACACAAGCTTGGTATCTTGGGTGCTGTTTCCGGCAACAGGCAGATGTAGGCTGGCTTCTGCGCGGGTGCCGGGTTGATCCGTTGGCGTCCAAGCACCACCCAATTTGATGGCCGCTTCATTGGTGGTCCCTGTTGCGCGGCTATCGCGTGAAACAGCCAAACCAAACTGACTGAGGAAGCCGTCATTGAAACGGTGCCCATAGAGTGCTTCGAACGTCATGTCTTGAGTATCGCCCACCTGGTCCCGCGTGTATTCCGCGCTCAGTCCAAGTGTTTTGCGTGCGCTCAACTCAGTGTCAAAGGACAACCGCACCTGAGACGCCCCGGCGCGGGTGATCCCATCACCTGCATCAAAGTTGCGGCCGGCATGGATTGCCTCAAATTGCAGGCGGTCTTGGCCATCCTTACGCTCATAGAATAGGCGTGCCGCCTGATCAGTTTCCCCAAGACCATCTTCGCTATGCGCGATCTCGGCTTCCCAGACGTCACCGTTCAGGCGTGACTGGCGGACGTATGCAGCGCGCAGACGGCTCCGTGTTTCGAGGCCGCGTGTGCCGTCAGAATTCACCATACGCATACCAATTTCAGTACGCTCGTTCAGCTGGTAGGCGGCTTCACCGCCATAAAGCCAGTAACGCTCGGCTTGGTCGGCTTTCACCTCATACGTCACGCGGGCCGACACCGGATTGCCATCGAAATCAAACTGACGCAGCGGGGTATCAAAGGTAATCGTGTCGGTGAAGTAGTTCAGCAGGTAGTCAGTGCCCCGGCGCAGAGGCGTGGACGACAAGATATCTCCACCCTCGGCATCCCGCACGATGATCTCAACCCGCTCAGAGCCAGTCACGTAGCCACCAAGGGCCAGATCGTAGGGACCAGACACGCCGCGGCCTGCGATCTCAGCCACTTTTTGGGTTTGGTCCGTTTGCACCGAAAAGGCAGAAACCGATAGCCGTTCGTTTTCCCAAAACACCTCTGCCCCGGTCGCGACGCGGCGCTCTCCGCCTAGCTTGAGGGCCGTAGATTTCGGCTCAACCGCGATGTCACCATAGAGCATATAGGACTGACCCCGCTCAATTTTGACGAACAGATTGCTGGAGGATTGCGCGTCGAAGCCTGTCTCGGACGTATCCCCGTAAACGGGATAGTATGCCTCGCTGTCGATATCGCGGAACAGGCGGTCTTCGGTATCGCCATCGGAATCGTACCGCAGGGTGAGCAAGGCCGCACCAGCAATCGCCCCTTTGTAATAGAGCGCCCCGTTCAGACCAGTTGTTGTGTCTTCGAAATGGCTGAAACGGTCGGCCGGCAGCAGAGATCCATTTGCGCCACCGCCCAAGACCACAGCCCCCTCGATGACACCGACTAAAATGCGGTCTTCCAAGTTGGGCGTGAATGTCACCTTTGCCTCGGCTTTGCCAAAACCACTGATGGCAGTAATGGTTTCTGGGCCGGAAGCTTGGGGCGGGATCAAGTTCACGATCGCTTCGCCGTTGTCGAAAAAGGTTTGCAGGCCGGGTGTTTCGGGACGGATGTCCGTTACGTCCCAGCGCGCAGTCCGCGCCTGAAGTGTGATCACGGCCGATGCAGGCACCACCATGCCAGAGGCATCAAGGATACGGATCGCAACAGGGATCGGCGTATTCGGATCAGCGCTCGCAACTTTCGGCACAATGATGTCGATGTTTGCAGGCTCGCCCGGTGCCGCAAGCGTTATGGCGGTCCGTTGCCGTTCAATCCCAAAGGCATCACGGCCAACCAGCACCAACGTATTGGCCCCTGCCCGCAGCTTGGTCGCAACAAACTGAATGATCTGCACATTACGCGACCGTGACAAGGCATGCTCACCAACGCGGTCTTGTGCGACGGCAGTGCCATTGATCAAAACTTCTAGGTTCAGATCGGCAGGACCTTTTACACGAAAACTGTGCGTGCGCGACGCAACCGCGCCGGTTTCGGGCGCGTCCAAGAAAGCGATGGTTGGGTCGAGTGTTTCCACCAGTTGCTCAAGCGTCTTTTGCACGCGTGCCGGGCCTGTCGTAGCGGCCTCGGTGTGCATGTCTTCTTGCACCATGTTGCCAACGATTTGGGTCGTCGTGGCCGCACCTGCCTCAGACCGCGCAGTCACAGTGCGACGACCATCTTGGTTAAAGCCAAGCGCCCGCGGATGAGACAGGCCCGAATTTCCATCCGCATCAAACTGGGCGCGGCGCTTTGAAACGCTGTCCAGGGTCGCTTGGGTGCACATGCCAGCTGCAAAATTCTCAGCCCGCACTTCGCCGCGCCGCAATGGTACAATCCGCGATCCACCCATGCGCAGATCATTGGTGCGCGTCACCGCGATTTCTACGTTGGTTGGCAGAGTTTGGCGTTGGATTTGTAGAGCATGGGTCACAGGACGCAGGCCGCGCAGTGAGTATTTGCCGTTTTTGTCGGTCACCACAAACAGGCCATCCTGGGTCACCAGACGCACACCTGGGATGCCGGGCTCAGAGGCATCACCTTGCAGGCCGTTGCCATCACAATCCATGAAGACGGTGCCGATAATTGTACCCTCACGGGAGAACACGCCTGAGCCATTGCTCAGTTCCACAATCGCACGCGCAGGCGGCGACTGCCGCCGTGTCCCTGCACCCGCTTGATTACCGCTCAAAATGGCCACGTTTTCCAGCGCACCTTCTGATGCCGCAGCAGACACACGTGTCAGGTAGGTCAACTCTTGGTTCGAGATTGGCATCAGATTGCCCAGATCGAACGTTAGCGTACCGTCGGATGCCACGCTTGGATCGGCGATCGGCTGGCCATCAAGACGGGCGGAACCTTCGACAAAGCTGAGACCAGCATCGGGGGTGTCCGCGATCTCGGCGTTGATCAGCGCCTGATACATGTTGTTAGAGATATCGATGTTATAGCGCAGGAATTCGCCGGTCGAAACGCCATCGCGCTGCGCTGTTTTCGTCAATGCGAGTGGGGTCGCATAAAAAGGATCAAGCGGCAGGTCCGAGACGAAAACCCGTCCCCCGTCGTGCGTGAATGGTGCCCCGCGACCGGCTGGTGTCACGGTACGCTCATACCCAGGCAAGGCGGCACGCACGGTTGGGAAACGCCACTGAGGCGCATTGTCGATGTCAAAGCGGTACTCACCGGGTGCAATCCGATCAAAGGCGTAAAGCCCCTGTTGGTTGCTGACGGTCCGCGCCACTTCGGCGCCGCTGACCGCATCCAGCAGGACAACCGTGATGTCCTCAATCGGTGTGTTGTTCATCGCGTTGAACACGGTCCGGGCGGCGCCCATCTGCAAAGCGGTCCTCATGCGGGAGATCCCGCAAAATGCGCTGGCTTCTACGGTATCCGCCGTATTCACCGAGACCACCGCGTCACCCGCAACCGTCTCAATCATTTCTGCAAGAGGGATCAGCGCAGTTTCAAAGACCCCTGTATCACCCCCGGTTTCGCGTGCGATGGCCGTTTCACGATCGCCGGTGGCCGCGTTCAGAAGTGTAATGAGCACGATATCGGTGTTAGCGCTTGTGTTGCACGCTGTCGCGTTAACGAGAACACGCGCGTCGCTTTGTGTGTTTCCAAATCGCACAACGCTCCGTGTGATAGGGTCCACGAAAGAGATGGTGCCAGTGCCCTCAACAGGGGTCTGATACGTCACAGTGTTGGACCGTTGGGTGTATGTCTCGGCCCCATTCACCACGTAGGTCGCCGCTGTGTTGTCGATGTTCACGGGCGAAAGGCCCGCGTCCACCTGTACCGAGAAAGCCACATCAGCTGCGCGACCAACGGCAAATTCGCCTTCGGCAAAAAAGGCAACTTCATCAATCAAAGCTGCAAATAGTGGGGCCGCACTTACATAGGAGCGCGCAGGCGCGCCGCTCAGGTGATACAAAGCGGTCATGCCGCCCTGCATCTCTATGGCCTCAAACATAGTGTTCAACGGCACAGCATCCGAAATCAAAACACCTGCGGCTGGTGCCCCATCGATCAAGATATCCGCACCGTCCACCGCATCGTAGGCAGGGATTGCCTGTTCAGAATTGTTGCGTAGTTGCAGCTGATAGATCAGCGAGGTCCTATCCTCGACGAACCGAACCTCCTGCTGTTTGCTCAACTCCAGCGCTGTGTCGGTGATTGTGAGGGTGCTTGTTACACTCGCGCTCAGGTCGGACGACGCCGTGGCTGTCAGTGTTGCATTCACACTCTGCCCCACACCCGCGCCAGAGGACACTTCGAAAGCGTAGATCAGGTTGGCCTGCTCAGACATTTCAAGCGAAAGCGTATCACCTGGCGACAAAGTGGGCTCTTGTGGGTCAATCACGCCGTTGCCGTCCAAGTCATGATAAAGAGTTGCCTCTTCAATCGTGGTCGCATCGCCCGCCAAGCCGATGGACGGGCTAAGTTCCAGCACAGTGTTGCCGGTGTTTTCGACTTGGAACTGAAACTGCTCGAGCGCGCCGCGCGACAAACGCAGCGTCGTTGCACCGTTTGCGTCCAGTGCAGGCACCGGGGCCACACGCGCTACGACTTCGTTGGATTGAATGGTCTCACGAACCCCGATGGACGGATTAAAATATGTGGCCTCGGCGACGTTGCGGATCAACGTATCCGCGGGCGGCAATTGCGCCTGGCTGCTTTGCACGGTCGAGATAAAAACAGCCGCAGCACAAGCCACGATAAAGCGCGCGCTGCAAGATATCGCTTGTTGCCCCACGTTCATGGCGCGACGCGTGCGGATACATCCAAAGCTTGTGGAATTGTGCATAGTGCCGCCCTTCGGAGTTTCCGGGTTTGGCAATCACGCATCACACCGGCTTTCGTCATTAAGGGTATTTGTGCCAGCCTATGAGGCTGTGCGCCGGGGGGCGAAGGGCTATGGGGCTGACGCAAACAGGCAAACGCCTACCCAAAGGGATAGTAAGGATTGGCCGCGAGGGCCGACAAATCAGAAAACCCCCACAAGCTTGGCTTGCGGGGGTTTTGGTTTCGGTGCTGCATGAGCGGGATTAGTTGTCGACGGCTACCGTGAATTCGAGGGCAACAGACCCACCTGGAAGAACCTCTGCATAGGTGCCAGAAATGCTCGTGCTGCTGAGTGTTGGCGTCCCCGAAGGCGACATTGCCGCGTCACAATCCCCGGCGCATTGGGTGATTGCGGTATAGGCTGGTGCGCTGTCGAAAATGTTCACCTCTGTCGCAGCAAAGGCACCCGTATTTTCCGCGACAATGCGGTAGCGGATACATTGGCCAGGCTCAACATTCAGGCGTGTCTTGGTAAAGGTTCCGCCGGTGTCGCCGTTGTCGTCACATGTGGCGTCGATGTACTGGTACTTCTGCAGGGTGACATCGCCCGTCACGATCGTGATGGTATCGTCCACCGTGTTATCGCCGGGTGTGATATCGCTGTCGGTGATCCCGTTCAGCGTTTGGCCCAAGCTCAGCGTTGCCACTTCGGAAACGCCAGCAGTCGCAGTTGATGGGCTTTGGACACGGTAGATCACGCTCAACGTATCACCCGCCGCCAAGCCCGAGGGAAGATCATCAAAGTTGTCGATGACCGCATCACCGGCATCAATTGCGCCGTTGTTGTTCACATCCCTAAAGATCGCGCCAGAGAAATTGCTAAGACCTGCATCCGAAATCGTACCAGAGGTGATTGTGACGTTGCCGTTGTTGGTGATGGTGTGCGCAATGTCGACGACCCCACCCGGAGAAGCTTGGACAGTTTGATCCGACACAATGCTCACATCATAGATGTTGCGCACGCGGATGGCATTCACGATGCGGTCGGATTGCCCCGAGACTGCACTTTGGACTTGGATATCGACCTCTGTGTCGCCGGCCACAGCATCCTCGGCCGGGGTGACAATGACGCTGAATGTGCCGGTGCCCCCTTCTGGAATGGTGCCGGTATTGGTGATGATTGAGCCCGAAGCATCGCGGAACTCTACGGTCCAGCCCGCGGGCAAGGTGTTGGCAAGCGAGATATTGTAGCTGTCCGAAGTGCCACCGTTGTTTTCAACGTTCATCTCAAAGGTATAAGCATCACCCGGCGCGATACCCAAAGACGGTGTGGTTTGGGTGCTGTCTTCGCTGACAATCCATGGGGCGGACCCATCGCGGGGATTGGCACCGTCACCTTCGCTGCCCGTGACAGTGTTTTCCAAGTCCACACTGGATGCCAGCACTGCGCCCATAAAGGCCGCAACTGATGTATCGGCGGCTCCGGAGGTATCGGATTTTGTCTCAAGAGAAATTTGGTAAGTTGGCGTTGATGTCGTGCTAGCGGCAACCGGGGTCGCATCCGAGGGCAGCGTAGCGACCAGAGTGACCTTCGCGCTTTCACCAATCGCAAGTGGACCCACAGAGCCAATCACAGGCGTGATCCCATCTGCCCCAACGATGCGGAACGTGGTGCCTGCGGGATACGTATTGTTGCTGTCATCCAGCACCGAAACCGACAGGCTGTCAGATTGATTGGATTCGTTGGTGATCACGAATTCTTGGCGGATCACACCACCTTGATAGACATTTTCGGTTTCAGTAACGGTGTCATCGCCGCTCGTGCCATCATCCGTACCGGAGGCGACCGAAGCGTCTGGTGACTGGTCTGAGATGTCGACATCAAAGTCGGCATCAACAATGATTGTCGCGGTGTTTGAGTTCGGGAAATCGGCCCCTTCAACAGATTGGGTCGCGGTGTTGGCAATGACGCCCGCATCCGCTGCGGATGTAATACGCGCTTGGAACGTCACACTGCCTGTACGCCCTGACGCCACGCGATCGATGCTGAAATCGACGGTATCGTCATCATTAAAGTTCCAAAAGATGTTGTTCCCGCTGCCGTTGGTCGCATCGATATCAGAAAAACTATTACTGTCGTTCAAGGCGTCCGGTGCATCGGACCAACGCGCCGAGCCCGCGACATAGGCAAGACCATCGTCCAGCACATCCGTCACCTTGTAGTTTGTTGCATCAGTCAAACCCGTGCTTGAGTAGGCCAGCATGATGGTCACCAAATCGCCTGCATCGATGCGGTTGTTGGCGTTGTCGTCCGCCGCCACCATCGATTTGACCAATTCAATGATCGCTCCGCTCGAAACCGTCAGCGTATCGGTGTTGGTATCTGTCGTCGCACTATCCAGCTGAGAGGCGGCGGTCACGGTCATCGTGTCTGTGCCACTAGCTGTGGATCCGGCAGTCGCCTCAATAATCAGGCCAAACTGCTCACCGGGGGCCAGCAAAGGTGTTTCTGTGATCGGCGTTGCACTGTCCGCGACACCATCCATGTTCGCATCCGGATAGAACACCAAGTTTTGCGCATCAAACGTGCCTGTGTCATTTTCCGAAACGCTCAGCGTAAAGGCATCTGCCCCGTTGCCGACGTTGGTCACGATGTGGGGCAAGAATGCCTTGCCGCCCGGCGCGATGTTCTCTGAGGTGTCAGAGGTTAGTGTGACGCCTGCAATCTGACGGACAATCGTCTCGACGGTGTTAGAGGTGATGGTAATCGTGTCGCCAGCGGTGTTTTCGTAGGTCGCAACAGCTTGGTTGCCGATGACAGCACCTGCCTGTGGGGCGGCCTGCGCAGCCGCCGAGAACGCGGTGACCAATACTGCCGCTGCACTTACAGAGCGGATCAAGGTGGATTTTTGTGTCATTCAATCAGTGCCTTTTGAGGGGTATGATGAGGGAAAAGAAAAGAGGCGGACGCGATCAGTTGACCTGTACGCGGTAGCCATTGAGGGCTGTTCCGCCCGCGGGCAGCGGTGCATCCAAGGTCCATCGCACAGCAACGATCGCATCGTTCGGCAGTGGCTCATCGATAAGGGTGCCTTGGGCATCCGCCACACGCCGCATCGCCGGAAGAGCGGCCCACTCAAGTCCTTCTTGCTCAGGGTCAAGCTCGGCTTGGACTTCGAAACGGGCAGGAATGGAGCTAAACTCGGCGTCCGGCTTCAGCGTGACACCAACGGGAACCGGTGCCCGGATGACAAGGCCCTGTAGCGCTGCATCGCTCGTGTTTTCGTGGCGCACGGTATATTCGATCATTTCACCAGGTTCGACGTCATCACGCTCAACCTGTTGCTCTTGGCCCTGTGCATCCGTCTCGATAATCGAAAACGAAAATTCGCTTTCGAGCGCTTGGGCCACAGCTGCATTCGCGCATAAACACGTGGCAGCAGCGATCGTCAGGGCAGTTGTCGCATGGCGCCGACGGATGGGAGGACATTCAGACATATCGTGGTTCCTTCAAGACCGGCTAAACCGGATTTCAAACATCGCATCGGGTAGCTGCGATGCCCTTGCAATCTGCCGGAACTGAATGGAATTTTTGGGGGCCGATGGGAGGGCAATGCCGTCCTGACAGGTCAGAGGCTATTCTTTTGGGTACAAGAATGCGCTGCATGCCTGGCAGGGGCCAGTTACAACGAAAAACACGCGCACCTGATGGTACGCGTGTTGTTTACTTAGCTAAAAAGGCGTTTGTGCGCCGCTAGGCAAAGCCTGCGTCGCGCGCAATCATCGCCGCATCGGTGCGATTTTTGGCATCTAGCTTTCGGCACAGCGTCTTAACGTGTAGCTTGATCGTCGGCTCCTGCAGATCCAAGTCTATGGCAATTTCTTTGTTGGACTTGGCCGCAAGCACCCCACGGAGCACCTGCCGTTCCCGATCAGACAGCGACTTTTCAAAGTCGGTCTCAGGCGCGTCGTTTTTGCCGGACATAAAATCAGCCGGAGCGAACACCTCGCCCATTGCCATGAACTTTACTGCGTTCACGAGGCTCTTGGCTGGCATGGTTTTGGGCAAGAAGCCCGCAGCACCCAAATCGAGCGCTTGCTGCGCCACAAGCCGCGTACCGGTGCCAGAGATTATGCCCACAGGGTTACCACCGCTGATCTTTAGGGCCGCTTTAAGCCCTTCAAGTCCACGCATCCCCGGCATCGTATAATCAAGCAGTACCAGATCAAAGGCGCCGTGCGACTTCATTAGCTTAAGCGCGTCATCCAAAGTCCCTGCTTGTATTACCTGCCCTGTACCATCCGACTCCAGGAACATTGCGATCGTATCGCGGACCAATTCATGGTCATCGGCAACGAGAATTCTCAACCCCATGGAAGGATCCTTTCGGTAGGGACGCAACGGGTTTCTTCGGGGGCCGCAAGGACGATCTGCGCGTGCCGAAACAAGTTTTGAAACAACTTTGCCACTGCTGTGGCCTTTCAGCTTTCAGGAAAAATTGCCTGACACAAGATACCCCAATCGAACGATATGCCGAGGTATCAAAGGTGCTTCCGCAAACGGCATGCAAAGAGCCTATACGAAAGTATATGAGGGCTATCCCGATACCTCGTCCCACCTAACTGAACAACACGGTAACACCGGGGCGAAAGGAACACTCAATGTTCAAATTCCATCCTCTCTCTACCCTGATGAGCGCGCTTATGGCGCTGATCGCCTCTGTGATGCTCGCGCATTCAGAGACTGATCCAATTGTTCTATCCATCGATCATGATCAAAAAGAGTATCACTTCACGCTAGAAGATATGATGGCTTTCGATCCCGTTACCTTTTCAACCAAAACGATCTGGAGCCATGGCATACAAGAATTCAAAGGCGTGCCCTTGAAAGATCTGTTGGACAGCATCAACATTTCAGAAGGCAAAATGCTTGCTGTAGCAGTGGATGATTACGCAGTTGCCATCCCCGTCAGTGATGCCGTCGAAAACGGCCCTATCATCGCCTACCTCCAGAATGGGGCGACAATGAGCAGGCGCAGCAAAGGTCCGCTTCGGATCGTCTATCCCTATGATGGCAACAAGCGCTACCAAACCGAAACGGTCTATTCGCGATCCATCTGGCAGCTCACTCGCCTACTAGTTAACTAACCCATGAGGCCGTCCTCAAATCCGCTCATGCGCCCGTTCGGAGGGCGTCCTTTGCGTATGGTCTTTGGCTCAGCCTCAATGATCATTTTGGCTGGTTGCATTGCCATCAGCTATCTGTCGTTCAATGTCTGGTCTTATGTTGGCAATCTGAGCGTCGCAAAGCAGGGACAACAAGAATACCTATCGGCGCAGTTAGAGATCGAATATCTCAAGCTGCAAGACGCAATTGATGACGTTGAGGACGGCGGACAGCCGTACTTGGACGACTTGCGCAAGCGATTTGACATTTTTTACAGCCGCACCCTTCCCTTGCGCCGCGGATCTGGTGCGGGACAATTCAACCCAGACCTTATGAAATTGAAGGTCCTTTTGGATGAGCAAGTGCCCTTGATCGACGGCACGGACGAACAACTTTTGGCGGGTTTGGACGACCTGCGTCGTGAGCTTGATAGCGTGCGCACATTGCCTCGCAGCATTGGCCTCGACTTCATAAGTTTTGTTGCCCAAAACAGCGAGGCCGAGCGCGACCGCACTGTTGCCCTAATCGAGGTTCTGATTGTCTCAGTCACGGCCATGATCTTTATCTTTATGGGCCTCATCATCGGTCTGTTGCGACAGGCCAAGTCCCTGCACGACGCCACACAAGCTGCAACAAACAAAGATAAACGCCTTGGCGCAACGCTACGCGGATCTCTTGACGGTATTGTGGTGACCGACGCAGAGGCCAACATCATCGACTTTGGTCACTCTGCCGAAGATATTTTTGGCCACTCCCGCGAAGATGCCATTGGCAAAAAGTTTTACGACCTTTTGCTGCCGCCTGCTGAGCGTGAGCTATTTCTGGAGGCAATGGAACACTACAGGCAGACGGGTGAAACAACCTTTGCCGAAAGAGGACGGATGCAGATCAAGGCTTTGCACCGAGACGGCCATATCTTTCCCGCCGAAATTGGCGCCTCAATCGCTGACAGGGACGCCGAAGCAGAGTTCTTTTTCGTGTGCTACGTCCGCGACATCACGGATCAAGAAGGGCAAAAAGCCGAACTGATCACCAGCCGCGACAACGCCCTTTCCAACAGCCGGGAACGCTCACGCTTTTTCGCTATGATGAGCCATGAAATGCGCACCCCGCTGAATGGTATTTTGTCCGCACTTCAAATGCTGGAAGGAAGTCCGCTGAACAAGGCTCAGCAGTCTTATTTGGGGGCCGCTCTGACGTCAGGCGACATTTTGCTCAGCCATATCAACGATGTCTTGGCGATTGAACGTGCCGAAGACAGCCAAAACCCCGAGCCGAGCCCTTGCGATATCGCAACCCTGGTGGAGAGCCTGGTTGCGACGCTCCAACCCTTTGCGCGCGACAACGAAACCGTCATCGAGCTAGAGCAATCCCAAACCCAAGATCGCTGGTTCATGACCGAGCCACGCGGCGTTGAGCAGATCATTGTGAACCTGCTCAGCAACGCGATCAAATTTACTCCTGGTGGCGCGGTTAAACTTGCGATCAGCTATATGCCGGACACGGGTAGCCTACACTTAGACGTCACCGACACAGGCATCGGCATCGCAGAAGAAGACTTGCACCGCATCTTTGAGGATTTCATCTCGTTGGACAGCAGTTACGAGCGTCGTACTAATGGCACCGGGCTTGGCCTTGGCATTGTGCAGCGGTTCGTAAACAGCATGGGCGGGCAGATCACCTGCGCCTCGACCCTCGGCGAGGGCACACATTTCCATGTGGAACTGCCCATGGTCGAGGCCCCCCCAGACCAACTGCCAAAACACGAAAGCCAGCAACCCTTTGAGAGCACGCAGCACAAGCAGCATCTGTTGGTTGTCGATGATAATGAGATCAACCGTGATCTTTTAGGCGCGATGTTAGAGCGCCTTGGCCACGAGGTTTCCTATGCGACAGGTGGCCAGCAAGCTATTGATATTTCACTCATAACACAGTTCGATGCGATCTTGATGGATATTTCCATGCCCGAGATCAGTGGCACACAGGCCACGCGTCAAATCCGGTCACGGCCCGGTTTAAATCAAAACACCCATATTATTGCGGTCACGGCTCATGCGCTGCCCTCCGAGCGCGAGGCCTTTTCCGCAGCTGGTATGAACGGCTTCTTAGCCAAGCCAATCAACCTGCGTGAGCTTGACCGCTGCCTCGTCGCGCATGAAGTGTGCGCCTCTTCTCAGATCCCCTCGGATCAGGGTGCAGATATTCCCGTTCTGGATGACAATCAGCTGGCCGAATTGCTTGAGGTCATCGGGCGCGACGGTTACGCGGCGCGCATTGAAAAACTGCGGGCGCAGTTTGTCACCGAACTTGCCGCGCTTGAGGCTGCAACAAGCGTACGCGACATTCAGGCCCACGCACATTCAATGGCAGGCGCCTGCGGGATGCTGGGTGCAAAACGACTGCACCGCTTGCTCCAAACCATTGAGGCTGCATGTAAAATCGGCAAGGCAGACGACGCACAACGTCAAATTGAGAGTGTCCCGGCTGCTATCGAAGCCTCGCTCGAAGCTTGGGATGCTGTTTTGAAATCCTGATGCCACGTTGCTCCTATCCTTTTGGGTAGGAGTGCCAACCTTGGCACTAACCATTTTGTACTTTGCGCCCCACGCACCCCGCAATGCCCGCGTATCGTTCCTGTAAAGAATGATACTTCAGGAACCAGAAATGCAAAAAATCGCACGTCGTTTTGCCATCGCCCCACTCATGGTGGCTTTGTGGTCTTTTGCAGCGCCCGCAGCAGCGCAATCTGTGGGGGATGAGGGCTGTGATACGCTCTGCATTACAGCAAGCTCGTCATTTCTTGAGGATCCAGCTGCAAACGTACAGGAACTCAACAGTGGCCTATCCAGCCTATTGGGCGTCGATCTTGGCCTCGACGATGTCCGGGCCGATCTGATTGGGGCGCAGGTCCCTCTCGACGTTTTTGTCACGGAACTCGAAGGGGTCACAGGCACAACTTCGCCGGATGATGCGCTGAATTCCGAAGCGACCTTGTCCGAGATCTTTACGGCCGCTGCGAATGCGGCTGGCAATAATGGTGACCCAGCGGCGGCCACGGCATTGCAAGCATTGGCAACGAATACCAGTGGCCTGACAGATGGCGTCGTACTTAGCGATTTCTTGGTACTGGACACCACCGAGGGTGAGTTGTCGGGAGCAAACATCTCAACCTTGGATTTGGTCAGTGGCTCTGTTCAGCTTTATAACGCCCGCTACGGCGCAGACACGCCAGAGCCGGTGGTCACCGACATTCTAGGGTTGGGAGAAGTCAGAACCTACCTTCAAATTACGGAAGCCCCGCAACTTGTGTGCGGCCCCGAAGGCACCACGTTCAGGTCAGCGGCGGTTCGCACGAAGATCGATATCGTTCTGGATGAGGCACCACAGCCCCTCGATCTTGGGGTTGCCGTTGTGGAAATCCAGCCGCCGAACTTGTCGCTTTATGTTGAAGTGGGCGAGGCGGATGGGTCGATTACCAGCGTCGATGCCACAAATCAGACAGCGCAAGTTTCAATGACACCCGGGGTCGTTAATGCCTATTTGGGGGAAATCGACGATGCTGTGTATTTCGCCCGTGATCGTGTGATCACCGCAGATGACATTGGCACTTCGACCATAGCGGACGCGACCGTAACCATTCCGGGCATCGCATTTCTGCCGGGTACAGTGATACCCACGTCAATCCGAGCCTCCTCTTTCGGAGACACAGTATCATTTGGCTCTGGTACCTTGGATTTTGCAGCGCCGTTCCCCCAGACCCAAGAGTTAGACGTTCCGATCAATGCTGTTGAACAAGTTGTGGGCGGCGTCACGAACAATCTGTTGGCTGAACTCGATCTGCCCGGTGGGCCACTCGTGGACCCAATAGAACCGGTAATCGAAACCGCCGTCAGCACCGCAATAAGCGACATCGTCGATGACGCGATCACTCAAGCACTTGGCCAAGCGGTTGATCCTGTTCTCGCCGCACTCGGGATCACACTGGGTGGTGGTGAAGCGACGGTTCTTGGTGTGTCAGATACATGCGATGATTTCGGTGATTGCCCGATCTCAGGCACTGCCCCCGATGGCACCAGCGCGAATGCCTATGGCACACCGTCACACGCGCTGTCCGCTGATTTGTATCTGGGGCTTGTTCCTGCCGACGGCGATGCACAGCACCGCGACAGTGCGGATGCCCAAGGCGATGATACCAACGGTGCAGACGACGAAGACGGTGTTGCTTTTCCTGCGTTAGCCAAGGGCAGCGCCGTAGTCTTGAACGTCACAGTTGCAGAACCCTCTGCGGCGACCGGCTATTTGATGGCCTGGGTGGACTGGAATGGAAATGGTGTTTTTGACGCCGATGAAGTCATCGCCGATGATTTGCAAGACACGGACGGGGACGGAACCATTGCCGTACCGCTGACCGTTCCAGTAAGCAGCTCACTCTCAACGACATTTGCGCGTTTCCGGTACTCTAGTCAGACGGAACTGGCGTCTAGTGGCATCGCCCCGGACGGCGAAGTTGAGGATTATGCAATCGTTTTTGTCACACCCGAAGGCAGCATTTCCGGCACGCTGTTTGAGGACACGGATTTGGATGGCAGCCTAACGGAAGGTGAGCCGGTGTTGCCCGAAGACATAACACTCAGCCTGTTTGACGACCGCGGAACACCTGCGGATGAAACCGATGACGTGCTCATGGCGACGACCCAAACGGCGGCCGACGGAACCTATGCGTTTCTCGGGGTGTCTACTCTCACGACCTATCGAATTCTGGTGGATGGAACAGACGCCGAAATCCCTGCGGGACTGTCTATATCCACAGGTAACCCGCTCCGCGCGGTTGCAATTGTGGCCGATACGGAACTGAGCGGGCAGGATTTTGGCTTTGTTCCTACGCCGCCGTCTGCTGATCTCTCTCTGACAAAAACGGCGCTCGACCCGGCAACAGGCCAGCCCATCACTACTGCCAACGCAGGAGCCGCGATTGATTTTGTTCTGACAGTAGACAACGCAGGCCCAGACACCGCAACAAGTATTGAGGTTATGGATTTGCTGCCCAGCGGCTATGTTTACCAATCCGACACGGCCTCAGATCAGGGCCAAAGCTATGACCCAGGCACAGGGATTTGGCAGGCCGGGCAATTGGATGCCGGGCAAAGCACATCCATCACCCTGCGCGTCGAAATGCAGGCTAGCGGAGAACACACCAACCATGCCGAAGTCGTGGCCAGCTCATTGCCTGATCCCGACAGCGACCCGTCCGTTGGGCGTGGTGTCGATGATCTGTCGGATGGTCTTGCTGATGATGATGAGGCAAATGCCACCGTGGCCTACACCGGCACCGGCGCTGTTTTGGCGGGGACTATCTTCTTCGACAATGGGGCAAGTGCCACGGCCTATGACGCGGTTCAGGGAGGCACAGAGGTCGGAACAGATCTTGCTGTTCTTGAGGTCATTGATGCAAGCGGCGCACTGATTGACACACCCGAAATCGCAGCGGACGGCACTTGGTCATTGGTGTTGCCGGATGGGTATGCGCAAAGTGTGAGCTTGGCCCTGACGGCCGCGCCGCAGGTACGCGTGGTCTCGGAGCAAACGGATGGACTGCCTGCCTTGGTCGACACAACCGCGGGGGACGGCAGCTACACATTCACTCCAGAGGTTGGCACCTCCTATGCCAATTTAGACTTTGGCGTCATCCGTCAGGCAACACTTGGAACGGATCAGCAGGTGGCTTTGCGCCCGGGCCAAGTTATCTCTCTGCCGCATGTCTACACTGCTGACGCCGACGGCAGTGTCATGTTCGACTTAGCAGCCCCAACAAACAATGCGTTTACTGCCACACTCTTTGTGGACGCAGGGTGCGACGGGGGCTCTGATCAACCTGTGACAGGGCCGATCGACGTTCAGGCGGATACAACAATCTGCTTGATAGCACACGTCAGCAGTTCGTCAGGGGCTGCAAACGGTGATAGTACCGCAATCACCCTCACGGCCACGACACAATATGGCACCTCCGGTTTGACCGAAGAGGACATCAACAATGATCGCGTTCGTGTGGAAACCCAACAAGGTACGCTCAAACTGACCAAAACCGTCCGAAACATCACGGATGATACCAATGAAACCGTCCGCAATCAGGCCAGTATCGGCGACACGTTGGAATACCGTATCTCGCTCGAAAACCTGGGCACCCTGCCCGCCTCGGAAATCACAATCTATGACAGGACCCCGCCCTATACGACTTTGGCAGGTGGGAGTGATGGTCCTGTGACGCTGGCACCGGGCGTGACATGCACACGGACGGTCCCGGCTGAGCCAGGGATCAATTATCAAGGTGATTTACAGTGGGATTGTGCGGGCAGCTATTTGCCAGGTGCGCGTGGCGCTGTCAGTTTTCGGGTCCAAGTCGCCCCCTAGGTCACCACTCTGCTGCGCCCATTCTCGATCTGCGGAGAGCTAACTTAGGGATGTAGTTAAGCGAAACTCGCTTGAGAGTGCTCAATGCTATCCCGATGCGTTGACCGCGCAGGATGGTACGCTGGATTTGGTGAAGCGCTTGAACCATCCACCTTGAGAGAGGCTAATGCGGTTGATGTCCTTCGCGGTCTTGCAAGCGGGTCCTACACCATTGCGAGGCGCGCCCTTGGCCATGCATCAGTTTCTACCCACCAATACCTGACGCCGGCGACGCCTGCGTCAGGTAGGGTTCGTTCACAAATTCTAGACCGCGAGGCCCAGTTTCGTGACGTGGATTTCAAACGTCGGATGCATATCGGCACCAACTACGTTGTCTTTATGGTGGCGATAGATGGATCGCCAATAGGGTTGGATAATCACGCCTTCGTCTTGCATGATCGCCTGCAACTTGGCCATCACCTCGCGGCGCTGATCCGCGTCCGCGATTGCCAGAGCATCGGCCAAAAGCGCGTCAAACTTCGCATTTGCGAAGGCACTTTCGTTCCATGGCTCGCCGGAGCGATAGGCCAGCGCGAGCACCTGCACCCCCAAAGGCCGCTGTGCCCAATCTGTTGTAGACAGCGGGTATTTTGCCCAATCATTCCAGAATGTTGCCCCCGGCAGAACCGTGCGCTGCATCGGGATACCCGCATCCCGGATCATCGCGGCAGCCGCGTCCGAGGTGTTCTTGCGCCAAGTATCATCGATCGACACCAACTCATGTTCAAAATCGGCCATCCCTGCTTCGGCCATCAATGCCTTGGCCCCCTCAGGGTCGAACACAGGCGCCGGTAATTCGGCATATTCGGGATGGATCGGGGACACGTGGTGATTTTCCGCGAAACGCCCGTTGTTGGAAAAGCCCAGTTCCAGCAGGACTGAGTTATCAACAGCCATGGCGAGCGCTTTGCGAACACGAGCATCAGCGTAGGGTTTCATGCCGTTCACCTCGGCATCTTGGTTGGCCCGGATCACGACAGTGTTCGCTGTGACAGCCTCGGATTTGGACCAGCCAATGGCATCCATCACCAAGATGAAATCGCCGATGGATTCGTAGACCATATCGACCTCACCGGCGTCGACGGCGGCCACGATACCTGCCTGCTCGGTCCCGAAGTCGAGGTATTCAATCCGGTCCAAATACGCGCCGTTGCCCCACCATGTGTGGTTTTCATTCTTTATCAAAACCGCCTTTACGCCGACCTCAAAATCGCCGGGCAAATAGGGGCCGGTGCCGATGGGGTTTTCCAACGGATCGCCCGTGAAACTTTGGTGTACAATCGCGGCGGGGTAATCAGAAAACCCCGCGATCAACGTGATATCGGGCTGACCGAGGACCAAACGTACGGTGCTATCGTCGACGACAGTGATGGCACCGTCGCGGGCGACCCCAGTTTCGGCATCCACCAACGACCCCATACGGGAGGCCATTGAGTTGCCCTCAACCCCGGACTCGCACCATCGCACGATATTGAATGCAACATCCTCAGCGGTAAAGGCATCGCCGTTGTTCCACGTGACGCCTTGACGGACCTTGAGCGTATATTCCGTGGCGTCCTCATTCACCTGCCATGCTTCCAAAAGCATCGGTTCAAAACTGCCATCGACCTGATATTCCACAAGGTATTCCAGATACCCGCGGGTAAAATTCGACATCTGCGGCCAGTCGTACGTGCGCGGATCCTTGAGAGCCTTAACGGTTGACTCAATGCGCAGCGTACCGCCTGCCTGCGCATGAGCAGCCGCGTAAGCGGGCTGCACGGCACCCAATAGGCCGTACGCGGTGGCGGTCGTAACGCCCAAAGACGTCGCGCGGGTCAAGAATTCACGGCGCGACAGAGTTCCGGCGCGGACCTCCTCTGCGTAAGCGCGGGCAGCGGAATGGATGTGTTTTGGATCGGACATAAAACGCTCTTCGGTTTCGATGAAAACTTGGGAGCCGCGCCCTTGCTCGGGCGATAAAGCGGCTCAGAGCGCGGTTGTCGCACCCATTGATCGAAGTGGAACCATGGCTCAAAAACGACATTTTTGATAGAATACGACATGCTGCATAAGCGCAATAGAAGTTTGGCCGACACGGTCACATGACCGGAAAACCGCCACTATCGCCTATGAATTAAGAGCGTGGCGAAGCTGGTTTGTCGCGACAGGCCAAATACACAACATAGTCATGGCCTGCACATCATAATGCGATGCAAGCAGCGCCTTCGAAATCTACCACCACCTGGCCAATGAAACCCGCCGAGTTTGTATTTTCCGACATAGCGTTGTCATTGACCTGCAAAGAAAAATTGCCTTAAGCCGCGAGCGATACATTTACTGGATCGGGCGGTACATCACCCTGCCCCCCTAGCTCAAGAAAGACAACGAACATGCCCACGGCTTTTATCACAGGCGGCGCGAAACGGATCGGGGCCGAGGTTGCGCGCGCATTGGTGACTGCCGGATTTAAAGTCGCGGTGCATTACAACACGTCGCACAGCGAAGCCGAGGCCCTTAGGGCAGAGCTGAACGCAATCGCCCCAGACAGCTGCGCCGTTTTCCAAGGCGACCTGAGCGATCGGGCCGACTTGAACCGGGTCTTTTCAGATGTGATTGACTGGCTTGGCCCTCTCAACCTCCTGATTAACAATGCCTCAATGTTCATGAATGATGACATCGGCAACATTGATGAGGCACAGTTTGACGGTCATATGGCCGTGAACCTAAAGGCGCCCGTGTACCTGACGGAGCTGACCGCGGCGCAGTCAGAGGGGTTAGAGGACTGTCTCATCGTGAACATGCTGGACAACAAAGTCTTTGCGATGAACCCCGATTTCTTTACCTACACGCTCAGCAAAGCCGCGCTGTTCACAGCGACAGAAATGCTGGCAATGCGGTTTGGTGGCTTTCCGCGTGTCGCGGGTATCGCCCCGAGCATCACATTGATTAGTGGCAAGCAGTCTCAGGCAAACTTTGAGAAAAGCAGCCGGATCAACCCCTTGGGCCGCCAAGTCACGCCGCACGAAATCGCACAGACGGTTTTGTTCATGTGGAAAACCAAAAGCTACAATAATCAGGTTCTCACCATCGACGGCGGCCAAACCCTATGGGAACTGCCGCGAGACGTGGCCTTTTTGGTGAAGGAAGGTTTGGTCGATGACTGATTACACAATCAAGATTGAGGATCTCTGCGTTGAGATGTTTCTGGGGCTGCATGCCTTTGAAAAAGAGAAAACGCAGCGCGTACTGATCTCAATCGAGTTGGATGTCGAGGGTATCGATGTCGCGCAGGGGCGGTTCTTCGACTATGATCACGTGGTGGATTACGTGCGTGGCTTTAACCAACAGCGCATCGAGACACAGGAAGAATTAACGGCAACGATCCACGCCCACGTGATGGCACGTGGATGCCGGGCGGCTCGTGTTTATTCGCGCAAACCGGACATCTACGATGACTGCGCCTCTGTCGGTGTTGTGTACCGCGGCTAACCACCCAAACACTTAGAATTGAGCGCGAAAAGTCAGGCCAAACACCTGTTCTTGGTCCCCTACCTGCTGCGACGAGGGCGAGGCGAGATACCCCTCCAACCGACCAAGCGCGAAATCGTAGGACGCGCCCAGTCCGACCGACGTGCGCAAATCGGACGTATCTTGCAGTGTCCCCGACGGGGTAACCGCACTATCCAACCCCCACACGCTGCCCGCATCCACAAATGCGAAGACATCCACACCGGGCAAATCGGCCACAACCGGCAGCAAAACATCCGTGCGTAGGGCGCCAAACCGCGTCCCACCCAGATCGGTCACCACGGTGCCATCAATATCGCGAACGCTGACCCCACCACGCTCGAACCCGCGCAGCGATGCTCCTCCCAAAACGAAACGATCATTGGCGCGCGTGACCGCACTGCCCTGCCCCGCAACATGCCCCATCTCAAGGGTTGAGCGCAGGGCAAATCCTGCCGGCAATGGCGCAAATACACTGACCTGCCCCTCACTCCGGATAAGTTTGGCATCCCCCGCAATGCCATAATCCACACTGACCATCCCGCTCCAAGTCATACGCTTGGCATTTTGGTTGATGCCCCCAAAACGGTAAGACAACCCGATCTCTGTTGCGTCCCGGGTTCCGACATCACCTTGCAAGATCGAGGAGCCCGTAGCCGCAACAGCGCTGATGTCTGTCTCAGTGAATGTGAGGCGCGCCTCAGCTTGACCGCCGCCCAGATCCATTTGCACGAAGGGCGCGATGGACATGCGTTCATAGTCGAACAACGTATTGTCATATTCATATGCGCCGTAAAATAAGCGCAAGCCCACCCCAGCGGTTTCGGACAGGGCATCGCTGTCAAACACCTGTACCTGGGCGCTCTGCACCTCCTCGGCGACAGTGATCTCGCCCAAGACATCGGCGCCCAATCCCAACGCGTTCTCAAGCGATAGGACGGCCCGGCCAAACACCCCTGTGTCACTGTCATAACCCAGCCCAAAAGTCAGCAGACCCTCATAGGTGGGGGTTTCATCGACGGTTACTATCAGCCGCGTGCCATCTGACCGGATGCGGATAAAATCGAACTCACCAGTGAATTCCAACGCCTCAATCGCTGCGCGTAGATCATCCGCGTAATAGATTTCACCCGGTTGCAGATTTGCCGTGGCCAAAACGTCTTGGTCGCTAAACCGCGCGTTGCCATTGACAATAATTTGGCTGAAAGCACGCGGCGTATCTGCCACTGCAGGCCCCGCCGCGATGCTAGCTGCTACCGCGCCAAAAACAGCAAAGGCTGCGGCCGTCGATTCTAATTCACGCATAAAAACCCCTTATTCTCAGCGACGCGCTGCAAAACAGCAGATCGCCAAATGGGTCGCTGCCGAACATATTTCCGACGCGCACACCAAAGGGCCTGTGCCTTCGCGCGCACGCGCGAGGTTGCACAGCAATTTTGATACCAAATCCGAATACCGCTGCAGCAAAGGACACAATCACCCCAAAAAAGCAGCATAGCAGGGGCATATGATTGCAAAAATACAATCCTTTTCAACGGTCGTTAATAAAGGTTAATAATATCCCTATAATTAGTTAATGGTTGCCCTCAAAAGATTGTAAATTTGATTTAAGTCACTGAGTGCAAGGATTATTCATGTCCGGAAATCATATGGCCATACTGGCCGCGCTGACCTTTGTCGCAGGTTGTACTGGCGAAGGTTCCATCGGGTTATCACCGGGGGATGTGCCCGGTATCCGTGCGATGAACCCATCCGTTGGCGAAGAATTAGACGCCAACCGCGATGGTGTATTCATGAACGCCTCTCAGGCACGGACACGACTTGATAGCTTTCCCGGAAATGGCGAATTTGACCTGTCGAGTGAGGACCTCAGCAACGGCCAATGGCCGATTGACACCATCACCTACAAGGCCTTTCGCAACACATCGGATCGCGCCATTTACATCCGCCGCGCATTGGGGCGCTATGCCCTGATTGAAGCCCGTGAGCGGGGCCTTGGTACGTCGCTGAAAGGCGTGCGCCGGGTCGCGCATGTTTCGTCCCCCTCAACATCCGGCGAATGGTGGGTCCGCTCAGCCCATCGCGGCGATCTTTTGCCCGGACAACGCGCCAAAAAGATCTCGTTGCCCGACATCATCAACGCCACCGTCCGCAATTCATTTCAGATCGCGGCGTTCGGCGACCTGCCAGCCATTCGCGGCACAGCCATCCAAGAAGCCCGGGGCCGCTTCGTTCCCGAAATCTTCGCCGACGCCAGCATTGAGCGTCGCGATGAGTTCGCCACGAGCCCAGCAAGCGCGGGCGGCGCTGCACGTTTAACCACGGACGAAGACGACGTCGAATTTGGGGTTCGAAGCCGCCTGCAAACCGGTGGTGAAATTTCGTTATCCCAGCGTTTCACCACCACCGACACCAACGACACAGCGTTCATTCCCGGTGAGCAGACAGTTTCTCAAACGGCACTGACCTATGTGCAACCCCTGCTGCGGGGGGGCGGATTTACCTATACCGATAGCACCCGTCGCATCGCCAACATGGACACACAGATCGCGGTTGAGGAATTCCATCGCCAAGCATCCGCCCATCTGTTGGAGGTCGAGCGCGCCTACTGGAACCTGTATGTCGCGCGGTCTGTGTATGCACAGCGCCGCCATCTGGCGGGTCACGGTGCCCAAATCGCCGAGCAGATCGGCAACCGTGAAGGGATTGATGCAGATCCCGTCCTGATCAATCGCGCGCGATCTTTGGCGTCGCAGTGGCGGGCCGATATGGTCCGCGCAAAAGCCGCGATGGAGAACGCTGAATTCCGGCTCGCTGCACTTGTGAACGACAAGCGTCTGGGCCCTGCAGACGTTGAAGTGCTGCCCACCTCGGCACCAAACGGCGCGCTGCACCTGCTGTCCACCAATGATACGATTGAGGCCATTTTCATCCATCGCCCTGAAATCCAGCAAGCGATTTTACAGTACGAAGCCGCCCTTCTGCGCGAAG
>NZ_CEZFMW010000037.1:0-28846 GCF_982993085.1 Thalassobacter sp.
CCAAAGCTGCCAATCCAATCATCAGTTTGACGCCATAATCAGCAATCGCGAGACCAACCCAATAGGGCAATTTGGGCCCGAAGCCGAACAAGGGCAGCGCCTCATTGGCCCAGCTCACATCATTGGTGGGCTCGATGAACGTAAATGCCGCTGCGAACGCGAGCGAAAAGAAGATCGCTGTGTCGATCGTTGACCCCACAAGTGTTGAGGTCAGAGGTGCCCGCCACCAGGCTTTCTCACGCAGGCGGTTAAAGATCACCAGATCGATCAGGTGCGCAATCAAGAACGCAGAACCCGACGCGATTGCGATGCGCAATGTCACGAGAGGGCCGAACTCACCCATGATTTGGCTGCCGATCAGCGAACAAATCACACCCGTCACAAAGCCCGCGAAAACGACCTTGCGAGCCGCGTCGGTTCCGTAAACGCGGTTCATCACGTCATTGACGAGGAACGCGAGCGGATAGGTAAAGGCACCGTACGTCAGCCAGCCATCCGCGATGATGTACTGAACGCCGATGTTCGAGGCGACGACGATGGTCGCCATGGCGAGAACGCCAGGAAGAAGTCTTGTCATAGATTTGATCCGTTTTTCACATGGTAGTCGGAGACATGGTCGCCCCAGAGTGGACAGCGACGCGCCCTGTTACCGAAGGTCCTGCGCAGGATCAAGTGGGCGCAATCGGCTAAAGGACCGCCCCCACCATCGCGCCAACCGCAGCCGACATGCCCATGGCCAATACCCCCCATAGCACGACACGACCCGCCGCTTTGCCACGCGCGGCCCGGCCCGCATGTGCGCCCAGCGCCCCAAGCGTGGCCAGCGCGATAATCGTCACCAACCCAACAGCCGGCAACAGGACATCATAGGGCACGAAAGCCGCCACCAATATCGGTGGCAGTGAACCCAATGCAAAGGCACTTGCCGAGGCCCCTGCCGCCTGTATCGGGTGGGCGCGCATTGTTTCATCTAGCCCCAACTCATCCCGGATGTGACTGCCAAGGGCATCCTTCTTTGTTAGCGCCTGAGCAACTTCATGCGCCAATTCAGGGGTTAGTCCACGGGCCTCATAGATGCTTTGCAATTCTACCAATTCACCCTTTGGGTTGGTACGCAGGGCTTCTCGCTCGCGGTCAATATCTGCTTTTTCCAAGTCGGACTGACTAGCGACCGAAACGTATTCTCCCGCCGCCATCGACATGGCCCCAGCCACTGCCGACGCAATACCCGCGATCACGACGCCGTCTGCGCCCAGCCCCCCAGTGCCAACACCGATAATCAATGCAGCCGTCGATAATATCCCGTCATTCGCTCCCATCATAGAGGCCCTGAGCCACCCCTGACGGTGGATCAAATGCGGGTCGTCATGTGCTGTTTGGATGGACGGTGTTTCAGGCTGTGCGGGCATGGTGCTGGCTCGTTTGTCGGGGTTGGGCAAGGTCATTGAACCTTAGTCAGACACGCAAAGCAAAGACTGCGGCAGATCAATGTCCGGCGAAAAGGGCAGATTGAGCCCAAAAAAAACCGGCAAAACGCCCGAGGAACAGCCGCCAAATCAAATAAGTTTACGCAACGTCATGAGTCGTGCGAGGCTTCCTTTCGGGGTGTCAGAGATCAGTAACTGACCGGCACCTCTTTTTCCAAGGGAGGACCCATTCATGAATTTAAGACCTGATCCAACGTTTTACCCGTCTCCTCGCATGGCGATGGAAGCACCTGCCGAAACCCTTGCCTTTACCCTTATGCTCAGTCCCGATGGTGCCCAGCCTGACGGCCTTGCGGTGGTGGATGTGGACCCAAAGTCCTCCACATTTGGTCAGATCGTCCATCAAGTCATCATGCCCAACACCGGCGATGAATTTCATCATTTTGGCTGGAACGCCTGTTCGTCCTCTTTGTCGCCCCTATCGGGGCATGCCTTCCTCGAACGGCGCTATCTGATCATTCCCGGTATCCGGTCATCGCGAATTTATGTCATCGACGTCAAAGAACCGCTCAAGGCCAAGATCCATAAGATCATTGAGCCAGAGGAGGTTTTTGACAAAACCGGGTATTCGCGCCCTCACACAATCCATTGCGGACCAGAGGGGATTTATGTGTCGACCCTTGGCGGCGGCGGCAAGGATGGCACCGATGGTCCCCCCGGTATTTTCATCATGGATTGTGAGACCTTTGAGATTTTGGGCCGCTACGAAATGGATCGAGGCGCGCAGGACAAACACTACGATTTTTGGTGGAACCTGCCGCGTGACTATATGGTCAGTTCGGAATGGGGCCTGCCGCCGCAATTCGAAAACGGGATCGTCGCTGAGGATCTTTTGGCCAACAAGTACGGGCATTCCATCCATTTTTGGAACCTGCGCGCGCGCAAAAATGTTCAGACCATTGATTTGGGCGCAAACCACCAAATGGCGCTGGAAATTCGTCCGGCGCATGACCCGGCCAAGGACTATGGGTTTTGCGGGGTGGTCGTAGACACGACCAACCTTCAGGGCGCGATTTTCACGTGGTGGCAAAAGGACGATGGTACATTTGACGCCAAGAAAGTCCTTACCATTGATCCCCGCCCCGAGGACCCCGCCAACCTGCCGCCGCTTTTGCAGGGTTTTGGCGCGGTGCCGCCGCTGGTTACCGACATCGATCTCAGCCTTGATGACAAATACCTATATGTGGCGTGCTGGGGTGTGGGCGAGATGCACCAATACGATGTGACCGACCCAATGAACCCAGTTTTGGCAGGCAAGGTTGAGCTGGGCGGGATCGCACGCGGTACAGCGCATCCTAACGGCAAGCCCTTTGTCTATGGCCCGCAGATGGTTGAAATCAGCCGCGATGGGAAGCGTGTCTACTGGACCAACTCGCTCTATTCCACGTGGGACGATCAGTTCTATCCTGGCGAAGATGGTGGCCAAATGGTTATGGCTAATGTGGGTGAAAATGGTGGGCTCACGCTGGACCCTGATTTCTATGTGGAGTTCCCAAAAGGCTACCGCAGCCACCAAATCCGGCTAGAGGGCGGCGATTGTTCGACCGATAGCTTCTGCTATCCGAACACCTGATCGGTGCTGGATTTTGACACGACGACGGCCCTTTGGTGGGCTGTCGTTGCATCAGGCATTTATCACGGGGTGAACCCTGGCATGGGCTGGCCCTTGGCGGTGTCGTCGGCGTTGATGACAAAAACGAGCGGGGCATTATTTCGCGCGCTCGCGGCGTTGGCGGCGGGGCATTTGCTGGCGATGGTCACGATCCTGCTGCCGTTTTCTGCATTGTTGGTGCTGGTCCAGTGGCAGCATGAAATCCAAGTGGCAGCCGCCGTATTGGTGATCGCGCTGGGGGTTTATTTGTTGATCAACCGGCGCCACCCTCGTTTTTTGTCCCGTGTGCCACCAACGCGGCTGGCGTTGTGGTCTTTTTTGGCGGCTATGGCCCATGGTGCGGGGCTCATGCTGGTGCCTATTTATCTGGGCATCTGCAAGACGATCGACACCGATGCAGGCCATGCCGCTGCGGCGCGGTTGATCACGGGTGACGTGGAAATCGCACTAATCGTGGCCGTCGTGCACACCGGCGCAATGATGTTATCGGGCGGATTGATCGCGGTTGGCGTGTATCGCTGGCTGGGGCTGCGTTTTTTGTCAAAGGGCTGGTTCAACCTTGATGTCGCTTGGGCGCTGAGCCTTGTTTTCGTCGGTGTGCTGGCGTTGACCGCAGGCCACAGCGCATAACCGTGCGATTTAGAAACGATCCAGCAAGCGGTTAAGGTAATCGCGCTCCTGCTCTGGGCGTTCTTGCTCAGCGGAGCGGCGGCGGATTTCATCCAGCAACTCGCGGGAGCGTTGGCGTGGGTCATTTGCCCCAAGCATGTTTTCATCCGTTCCAAGCTGACCCATGGTGCCTTGGCTGCGGCCAAGCGGATCTTGTTGTTGCGGCTGACCGTTTTGCCCGAACTCAGTGCCCTGCTGCCCCTGCCCTTCTTGCTGTTCCTGTGCCAGCGCCTCGCCCAAGTTTTGCATTCCCTCACGCAAGGCGTCCATTGCCTGCGCCTGATCATCGATCGCACCGGGCAGGTCGCCCTGTTCCAACGCGTCAGCGGCGTTGTCCATTGCACGGCCCGCACGGCCTAATGCGTCACGCGCCGCGTCGCCTGCTTCGGTGCCCTGACCGGGGAGATTACGTTCAAGACGGCCCAGTTGATCGCGCAAAGCCTCTTGCCGCTGCGCGAGGCTTTCGGCAGTGGGTGCACCGCCGGGCTGCTGGCCCTGACCTTGGCCCTGTGCTTGGCCTTGCCCCTGTCCGGGCTGTTGACCCGGCTGTTGTCCTTGACCGGGTTGTTGGCCCTCTGCCTGACCCTGTCCGGGCTGCTGGCCTTGGCCGGGTTGCTGCCCCTGTTGACCTTGTTGACCCTGCTGGCCGGGCTGATTGAATTGTTCCTGTAAATCGCGGAACGCCTCATCGCTTAGGCCCTGTTGTTCCCGGAGGGTTTCACGAAGGTCCTCCATGGCTTGCTGACCTTCGCCTTGCTGGCCCTGACCGCCTTCGCCTTGGGTGACTTGCATGTTCTCCATCATCTGCTGAAGCTCTTGCAACAATTGCTGCGCCTCGGCAGTGCGCCCCTCACGCATCAATTCCTCGATCCGTTCAAGCAGTTGATCAAGCTGATCCTGAGTGACCTGCTCACTCTCGCCCTGCTGGCCCTGTTGATTCTGGCTTTGCTGACTATCGGGGTTGCGCATGGCCTCTTGGGCCAATTGCTGCATGTAGTTATTCATGGCCTCGCGCAACTCTTGCATCAGCTGGTCAATCTCTGCTTGATCGGCACCTTGGCGGATCGCCTCAGACAGGCGTTCTTGGGCGCGGCGCAGTTCTTCTAGGGCGTTTTCTAGGGTCCTTTCCTCAATCTTGAGCGCTGCTTGCCAGAGGATTTCAGCAACGTCTTCTTGGACCTCCGGCGTCAGGTCACTGTTGGCCTCAAGCCGGCGGATGGCCATACGCACCAAGATGAAGGCCGACGGATCGGCAAAGGTATCATCGGGGCGGTGGGTCAGCGTGCGCAGAATTTGTGCCACACGCGGACCATTCACACGAGCCCATAACAAATCACGCCGCTGCTCAATCAGCGCATGTGCCAGCGGATCGAAAAACCCCTGCCCCGGCAATACCACCTGCATCGTGTCCGAGCGCCCGGTTTGGCCCAGCGCATCCTCTGCCTCTAGGGTCAGGGCGACAGGCAATTCTGCGAAAGGGTGCTTTGAGACGTCTTCGATCAGGACTTCGGAAAAATCCGCGCGGTCGCCCGAAATCGGCAAGGGCAGTGTCAGGGACAAAGGGTCCCGTGGGTCGGGATCAACCGCGAGACCATGACGACGGTCCGTATTGGCCAGATCGCGGATGATCACGGCACGGCCGATCTCCATGCCGTAGTCATCGACCACGGTGAACGCCATTTCCATTTGTGATGGCGGTTGTGCGGTAGGAGCCTCATCTATGGTGATGCTTGGCACGGAATCGGCCAACATCACGATGTCCCATGTTTGGTCATCCCCTCCCCCCGCGATGGTCAAACTGCCCGAGCGCATGACCTCAAAGTCCTGTGCGACGGCTGAGGGGTCCGGCAGGGGCGTCTCTGATAGGGTTTGGGTCACGCTCAATGCGCCGACTTGGCCATAAAGCCGCAATGTCACGCGCGAGCCTTGGGGGATTTCCAATGTGCCCGGTGCGATGTCAGGCAAATAGAGAGTGGGTTTTCCGGTATAGCGCGGCGGTTCAAGCCATGCCTCCCATGCGGGGCCTGCGGGCAGCGCATCAGCCGCCCCAGCACCCAAGCCCACCGCAAGGTCCGAGCCACGCCAAGCGCCCCCGAACAAAAGCGCTAGCGCAAGTCCCAGAACCGCCATGTACCGCAGGGCATAGGGGTCGGCGCGGGCCACACGTAGGTCGGGTTCGACCGCTTTGGCGTCGCGTAGTTTTTGCTCCATCCGGGCAAGGTGGGCGCGCCACACCGCAACGGATGCAGCATCCGTACCCCCGATGGTTTGGGTGTCCGATAAGGCTTGGATCGGACGACCGGGCAAGGCCGCATCCAACCGCTCCAGCGCCTCAGCCCGTGTGGGCCAGCGCAAACGCCGCGCATACCAGACGCCATAAGCCAACCCCACAAGCAGCCCCATAACCGTAAGCCACAAAGCCTGTGTCGGCAAAGCCGCCAAGACGCCCAAACCCCAAAGCGCCAAGGCCGCGAATAGCACGCTCCAAAGCGGCCAAGCCGCTTGGGTGATCCGCTCAGCCACAAGCCCCAAATACGTGAGCGAATAGGGCCAGCGCAGGGTTTTTGGTAAGGTCATTCAATCCCCGAAAGGTTCACAATGGATGTGCCCTTCCGCGGGGTTTCCGCCTAGAGCCACCCTGGGATGGTATCTCGATTTATCATCTCGTCAAAGGTGGGACGTGCGCGGATCACCGCGTATTGATCGCCTTGCACCAAAACTTCAGGGATCAGAGGGCGCGAATTATACTCGCTCGACATGACCGCACCGTAGGCACCCGCACTGCGGAACGCCATGAGATCGCCTGATTTAAACGGCGGCAACGTGCGTTGTTTGGCAAAGGTATCGCCACTTTCGCAGACGGGGCCGACGATATCATAGGTTGATGTTTCCACACCGGGGGCGGGCTCAACCACGGGCACAATATCGTGATGTGCGCCGTACATTGCGGGGCGGATCAGGTCATTCATCGCCGCGTCAACGATCAAAAAATCGCGGCTTTCTCCGTTCTTGAGGTAAATAACCTCGGTCACGAGCAGCCCTGCGTTACCAGAAATTAAACGCCCGGGCTCAATCTCGACTTCAACGTCCAAATCGCCGACGCACTTCTTGATCAGCGCGCCGTATTCCATTGGCAAAGGCGGCGCGGTGTTGGAGCGTTCGTAGGGGATGCCAAGGCCGCCCCCCAGATCGAGCCGCTCAATCGTGTGACCGTCAGCGCGCAACTGGTGGGTCAATTCGACCACCTTGTTGTAAGCCAGCTCAAATGGCGCAAGCTCAGTCAGCTGCGACCCGATATGAACATCAATGCCAATGACCTTGAGGCCCGGCAACTTGGCCGCCATCGCATAGACTTCGCGCGCCCGCGAAATTGGGATGCCGAATTTATCGTCGTATTTGCCTGTGGAAATTTTCTCATGGGTTTTAGCGTCCACGTCCGGGTTGATCCGGATCGTGATCGGCGCCTCAACACCCAGTTCGCTGGCGACGGCGCTCAGCGCCTCCATCTCTGGCTCGCTTTCGACGTTGAACTGTCGCACACCGCCCTCAAGAACCATCCGCATTTCGGCGCGGGTCTTGCCGACGCCAGAAAACACGATCCGCTCACCGGGGATGCCAGCCGCCTTGGCCCGCGCGTATTCACCGCCCGACACAACGTCCATGCCTGCGCCTAAATCCCCCAGCAGCTTGATCACCGCCTGATTGGAATTCGACTTCATCGCAAAGCATACAAGATGCGGCAGCCCCTCAAGGGCTTCGTTAAATAGCTTGAAATGTCGCGTCAGCGTGGCGCTGGAGTAGACATAGAAGGGCGTGCCTACCTGCGCTGCGATCTGCGCGAGGGAGACATCTTCGGCGTGCAGCGCGCCGTCTTTGTAGAGAAAATGGTCCATGTCAGCGGCTTTGCCGCGCCCGGAGCAAAAGGTAAAGAGGCAAGCCTGCTGAGATGCCGATGCCATAGGTCGCAGGGATCGCCAAAAGCCCCAGCCAATTGCGGCGTGAAATCGTCTCATGGAGGATCCACAGGGTCAGCGTCACGGCGGCAATCGTCAGATCCCACGTCAGGCCTGTCGTGCTTTCGTTAACGTACCATGCGTCGATCAAGGGGCCCAATTCCCAGCCATGTTCTTGGAACCACGCATAGAAATGGCGCCACGGCAGGATCGTGCCGAGGATCACGAGAGCGATATAAACGAAGGTCATCATGGAAGTCTCCTTTGGCCGAGACTTAGAGGGAAAAGTGCAAAGGCCAACCGTGGCACAGCATCGCCGGGTTATTACGCCCAATTGAATGAAAAATGTGCCCATCGCGACATAATATTACGGAATTGCGGCAGTGCGGCGAAATGATGTGGCGTCGGAATTGACGCCTCCGGCTTCTGTCCCCATAACCTTTTTTGAGTTTGGAATCGAGCAAAGCCAACGGGGTGACCGATATGTCTGCAATTGAACGCGAAGCCATGGAATACGATGTCGTGATCGTCGGGGCGGGACCTGCGGGCCTGTCGGCTGCGATCCGGCTTAAGCAGTTAGACGCAGATCTAAACGTGGTCGTTCTGGAAAAGGGCTCCGAGGTTGGCGCGCACATCCTATCCGGCGCAGTTCTGGACCCAACGGGTTTGGATGCGCTGATCCCCGATTGGAAAGAAAAGGGCGCACCAATCAACGTGCCCGTCACGTCAGACAACTTTTACATGTTGGGTGAAGCAGGTTCGTTGCGTATCCCCACATCGATCATGCCCCCCCTTATGAGCAACCATGGCACCTACATCGTGTCGATGGGCAATGTATGTCGCTGGATGGCCGAGCAAGCCGAAGAGCTCGGCGTTGAAATATTCCCCGGCATGGCGTGTTCCGAATTGGTCTTCGGGGACAACGGCGAAGTGAAGGGCGTTGTGGCTGGTGTGTTCGGGTTGGAGCAAGACGGCTCAATCGGTGAGAACACCGAAGTCGGCATGGAGCTGCACGGCAAGTACGTCTTCCTCAGCGAAGGTGTCCGTGGCAGCCTTTCAAAGGAAGTGATCGCGAAATACGACCTCGCCAAGGATGCCGAGCCGCAGAAATACGGCCTAGGCATGAAGGAAATCTGGGAGATCGACCCAGAGAAGCATAAAGAAGGCACCGTTACGCACACGATGGGCTGGCCCTTGGGCAAGAACGCGGGCGGCGGGTCGTTCATTTATCACCTCGATAACAATCAGGTCTATGTGGGCTTCGTGGTCCACCTTAACTACGAAAATCCGCACATGTTCCCCTACATGGAATTCCAGCGGTTCAAGCATCACCCGATGGTTGCGGACCTTCTGAAGGGCGGCAAACGCGTGGCCTACGGCGCGCGGGCCATCACTGAGGGTGGTTGGCAGTCGATGCCCAAGCTTGTAGCCCCCGGCGTGGCGCTGTTGGGCTGTTCGGCGGGCATGGTTAACGTGCCGCGCATCAAGGGCAACCACAACGCGATGCTGTCGGGCAAAGCCGGAGCGGAAGCCGCATTTGAAGCCATCGGCGCAGGACGGGCGGGCGATGAACTGGCCGCCTATGAAAGCGACGTCCGTTCCGGGCCCATCGCCAAAGACCTTAAGCGCGTGCGCAACGTCAAACCGCTATGGTCGAAGTATGGGCTTGTCGCCTCTCTCATGGGCGGCGGGGCCGATATGTGGGCCGCGAACCTGACCGGCTTCAACATTCTAGGCACCTTGGGGCATGGCAAAAACGACGCCGAGGCCACCGGCGAGGCTGCCAAATTTGCGCCCATCGACTACCCCAAGCCCGATGGCGTGTTGTCGTTTGATCGCCTGACGAACGTCAGCTTTTCTATGACCAACCACGAGGAAAGCCAGCCCGCCCACCTGCGGCTGAAGGACCCATCAATCCCGGTGGCCGTTAACCTGCCCAAATACGCAGAACCCGCACAGCGCTACTGCCCCGCAGGCGTCTACGAAGTCGTGAGCGAACCGGAAAAAGACCCCCGCTTTGTCATAAACTTCCAGAACTGTGTGCACTGCAAAACCTGCGACATCAAAGACCCAAGTCAGAACATCACTTGGGTCACACCGCAGGGCGGTGACGGGCCAAACTACCCGAACATGTGATCAACTTGATGGGGCGTCCAATGGGGCGCCCCATTGCTCTTGGGGCTGGGGCAAACTACGTTTGTCGAAACCAGACCGGAGAGCCAATGCGCCTGCACATCCTCAAAAGCGCCCTACTTGCCAGCACGCTTGCCTTTGCGGCGCCCGCCCCAAGCTTTGCCCAAGACGGTATTGCGGGCCCCTATCTGGCCGCACGGCTTGCAGGTTTTGCCAGCGACTACGCCGCCGCTGCCGAATATTATGGCCAGTTGTTGCAGCGCGATCCGAACCAAGTCGAAATCCTTGACGCCGCAATGATCAGTTTTGCAATGCTTGGTGATTTTGAGCGGGCGGGCGATGCCGCAGCGCGGGTCATCAGCATTGAGCCAGACATGCAGATCGCGCAGATGGTTCGCTTGGTGCGCGACGTGTCCCAAGGCAACACTGCTGCGGCCAAGGATGCGTTGATGGCCGGTGTGGTCGGCGGCCCCCTCCTGGATGGGCTGCTGATGGGTTGGGTGGAACTGGCCGAAGGCAACATGTCCGAAGCCGTCAACGCATTTGACGCTCTTTCGGAAAACCGCGCGTTCCGCTCATTTGCCTACATCCACAAAGCCCTCGCCTTTGCGATGGTCGGTGACTTTGAAAGCGCAGAAGCCATCCTGAGCGGTGAAACCTATGGCGACTTGAGCCTCAATATCACAGCCTTCGAAGCCTATGCGCAAATCCTTGTGCAGTTGGATCGCCCAGACGACGCGGTCGCCTTTTTGGCTCAAACGCTGCAACGTGGCTCCTCCCCTGAGCTAGAGGCGCTGCTCACCCGGATCGAAAACGGCGACGCGGTCAGCTACGACATCATTCGGACCCCGCTGGAAGGCATGTCCGAGGCATTTGCAACCCTGGCCGCTGTCGTCAACGGAGAGGCCTCGCACACGTATACGCTTCTGCACAGTCGTGCGGCACTGGTTCTGCATCCCACCAATGTGGACGCGATCCTGTTGACCGCGGACCTACTAGAGGAACAGGAACAATACGCCCTCGCGGGAGCGGTTCTAGACGCGGTTCCGATTGATCACCCATCCTTCTACCTTGCGGAAATTTCTCGCGCGGGCCTGCTTTACAGCGACGACCGAGGGGATACAGCGGCTGAGGTCCTAAAATCGCTGGCGCGGACGCATGGCGATATCCAACAGGTCCATACCGCCCTTGGCGACACCCTGCGCCGGCTGGAACGCCACCGAGAAGCCGCAGACGCCTATGAGGCAGCCGTCGCTTTGGTTCAGGAACCAACACCCCGCGATTGGTTCCTCTATTACGTGCGTGGCATCGCCTATGAACGCACAGATCGCTGGCCACAGGCCGAAGCCGATTTCCGCAAAGCCCTAGAGTTGAACCCAGACCAGCCGCATGTGCTGAACTACCTTGGATATTCGATGATCGAAAAGAAAGGTGATCTGGTCGAAGCACTCGATATGATTGAAAAGGCCGTGGCTGCGCGCCCCGATGATGGCTATATTACCGACAGCCTTGGCTGGGTTTTTTACCGCCTTGGGCGGTTCGATGAAGCCGTCGCCCCCATGGAACGCGCCGTCGCCCTAGAACCCCTTGATCCTGTCATCAATGACCACCTTGGGGATGTGTTTTGGGCAGTTGGGCGCAAGCGGGAGGCAGAGTTCCAGTGGCGTCGTGCCCTTTCCAACGTGGACCCTGACGACACCGACAGCGAAGCTGATCCCGACCGGATGCGCCGCAAGTTAGAGATCGGTCTGGACCGCGTTCTAAAGGAAGAAGGCGCGCCTTCGCTGGCTGAAAAGGCTGCTGCCGCAGAAGCCACGCGAAAAGCCGCGCAGGACTGAGCCTGTCGCGTGACCATCACGACCCAAGAATTCGCCCCTGCGAAGATTAACCTCACGCTCCATGTCACAGGACAGCGGAGCGATGGGTACCATATGCTCGACAGTCTTGTGGTATTTGCGGACGTGGGCGATGCACTACAGGTTCAACTAGGCGCCCCGTCTCTTTGTGTGGTGGGGCCATTTGCGCAGGGCGTGCCGACGGGGCCGGAAAACTCAATCCTAAAGGCCGCGCAATTGCTGGGGATTGAGGGCAAGTTTCAACTGACCAAAAACCTACCCCACCCTGCCGGGATTGGAGGCGGCTCGGCGGATGCAGCAGCTGCGGTTCGCGCCTTGTGTCGCTTGACGGGCAAACCTCTGCCCGCGCCGGCATCGCTCTTGCCACTGGGTGCAGATATGCCCGTCTGCCTATCCTCCTGCCCACAACGGATGACTTCAATCGGCGAAGACGTGGCCCCCGTCGCACCTTTGCACCCCATGTGGGTTGTGCTGGTTAATCCCGGTATTCCTACGGCAACAGGGCCGATTTTCAACGCGCTGCCCACCAAAGACAATCTGCCCATGGGGCCACTACCTCGCTTTGCATCGATAGACGATCAGCTTGCTTGGCTAAGAGAACAGCGCAACGACCTACAGTCACCCGCCCAAACGTTGTGCCCCGTTATTGATGAGGTGCTTGGCGCGATCACGGCCACCGATGCCGGGCTTGTGCGGATGTCCGGTTCAGGTGCCACGTGCTTTGGGTTATACTCGTCAGAGACCGCCGCGAATACGGCAGCGGCCCGGTTGCGCAGGCCCAACTGGTGGACCCGCGCCGCAAAACTGCTTTAGCGGACGCGCGCGACCACGTAATCCGCAAGATCGATCAACATGTCGCGCAAAGGATGCTCTGGCATGGACGCCATCGCGGATTTCGCAACCTCAGCCCAACGCAGCGCCTCTTGGCGGGTCTGCTCAAGCGTGCCGTATTTTGCGATCAGAGCCATGGCATGCTCAAGATCACCCTCATCCTGACGCCCTTTTTCAATCGTCTTGACCCAAAACGCGCGTTCCTCATCGGTGGCTTGTGCCACGGCGCGGATAACTGGCAGGGTCAGCTTGCGCTCCCGGAAGTCGTCGCCAACGTTTTTGTCGAGGGTTGTGCCCGCGCCGCCGTAATCCAGGTAGTCGTCTACAATCTGAAAGCTCACACCAAGTGCGTCGCCAAAGGTGCGCAAAGACGCAACAGTCGCGTCGTCTTGGCCCGCGATCACGCCGCCAACCTCGGATGCCGCTTGGAACAGAGCCGCCGTTTTGCCGCGGATCACTTGTAGATAAATCGCTTCTGTTGTCGCCAGATTAGAGGCGGCGGTCAGTTGCAGCACCTCTCCCTCAGCGATTGTTGCCGAAGCGTTAGCAAGGATATCCAGAACGCGCAGGCTGTCGGTTTCGACCATCAACTGGAACGCGCGGGCAAACAGATAATCCCCCACGAGGATCGATGATTTGTTATCCCACAACAGGTTAGCCGTCGGACGGCCCCGACGCTGCCCGCTTTCGTCCACTACATCGTCGTGTAGCAGGGTCGCGGTATGAATGAACTCAACCGTCGCGGCCAGCTTTTGATGATGCTCACCCTCGTAGCCAAACATCCGCGCGCAGGCGAGCGTCAGCATAGGGCGCACACGTTTTCCGCCGGCCTCTACCAAATGGGCCGTGACCTCTGGAATGCGCGGGGCATGTTCGGACGCCATGCGCGCGCGGATCAGGTGATTTACAGCCTCCAGATCAGCGGCGAGCGTGGTCGCCAGACGTTCGTGGGGCTTTTGGACAGCGGTATCCAAACTCATCTTTGCGACCTTTGGCTCGACAGCGCCCTAACCGGCGCCTAACTGATGGGTATGAAAGAAATCCTTCGCACCAATGACCCAACCGCCATTGCCTTTGCCAAGGCCCTCTTACAGGGGGAGGATATAGAGTGGTTTGAAATGGACGTCCATATGAGCGTCCTAGAAGGAAGCATTGGCGTATTGCCGCGGCGGCTTTTGGTGGCCGAGCGCGATTTTTTTATGGCAAGTGCGACATTGCGCGACAACGGCATCACGGGAACCGGGTGATCGAGACAACATTTGATAGTTTTTTGGGCGGTCAGGTGCAGGTGCATCAACCGCGCGACGGTTACCGGGCCGGGACGGATCCGGTGCTGATGGCCGCAGCTTGTCCAGCCGTTGCCGGAGATACCGTGTTGGAGTTGGGTTGCGGAGTTGGTGTAGCCAGCTTGTGTTTATTGGCACGGGTGCCCCAAGCGCAGGTAACAGGGTTGGAATTACAACCAGACTACGCGGACTTGGCCCGAAGCAATGCCAAAGGCCTGCCCTTCGAGGTAATTGTGGGCGATGTGGCGGCCCCCCCTGCGGAATTGGCCGCGCTCAGCTTTGATCATGTCATATGTAACCCCCCTTATTTCGCCCCCAAGGCCGGGACTGCATCGACGAACGCATCGCGCGAAACTGCGTTGCGCGAGGATGTGTCACTGGCCACGTGGATCGACGTGGCGACCCGTCGTTTGCGGCCAAAGGGGACCTTAACCATGATCCTGCGCGCAGACCGGCTAGATGGCTATTTCCAAGCCATCGATGCACGTATGGGCAGCCATATCGTGCTGCCGTTAACATCTCGGGCACAAAAACCGGCACAGCGTGTAATATTCTGCAGTCGCAAAGGCGGGCGGGCCGGTCTGCAAATGTGCCCCCCCATGGTGCTGCATGAAGGGGCGCAACATTTTGAAGATGGGGATGATTTTACCAAAATCGCCTCAGACGTTTTACGCGGCGGCGCAGCAATTAGCCTAAAATAGATAAAACTTGCTATATTCGTCGTCCGGGCGCCGGACAAAATTACGTGACAGGACTCAGTTCTTGTGGTGAGCTTTTGATATTCATCACTAGAGAGGAGATATACATGTCGCTCACTTCGCATCTGCAGAGCCTACGCAAAAAGCACGAGCATCTCTCAAAACAAGTGGAAGAAGCCCAACGAAGTCCCGGAACGGACGGACTTGAAGTCGTCTCTTTGAAAAAGCAGAAGCTACAACTGAAGCAAGAGATTGAGCGTCTCTCCGCCTAACCCCCCACTTCATCTGCGCGGACCATGTGCCGACCTTGGCCGTGGTCCCGCATTTTGCATGTTTCGACCCGAAGCCATTCCAAGAACGCCTTGAATTGGGGCTTTTCCTCGGAACCTTTTTGGCACAGCACCCGAAAATGCGCATCTGTTGAAATAGCCGTTTTAAACGGTGCAACCAAACGTCGATCACGTAGCGCCCGATCCGTCAAAGTAATCCGCCCCAAAACAACACCGGCTCCCGCTTGGGCGGCATCAATTGCATGATCCGCTTGGCTGAACCTTGCGCCGTGGATTTCGCCCAACTCCAGCCCATTTACTCGAAACCAAGCGGTCCAGTCGCAAGCCGGACGCAACCACGCGATATCATCTGAATGTAGCAAAGGCGCTTTCAGCAGAGATTCTGGTGTTGGAAAGCGCGCTGCGAGGTCTGGGTGCATCATAGGCGTAAACCATTCGCCTACGATTTTCTCACTATAGAGATTGGAGCCATCATCCCCGCCAAAACCGAATCGAATGGCGATATCGATATCGTCACGCTCAAAATCCATCAGCCGGAGGCTGGCCGCAAACCGTAACTCGATCTCTGGATGGCTCTGCGCAAAATCAAATAATCGCGGCGCCAACCATTTCGCGGTAAATGCCGGACCCGCCGTGATGGTGATAACACCTGTATCCACGGTTCTGCCCGCCGCCCGCCACGCAGCTTGCAACATTTGAAATGCGTCTGTTGTGCCCGGAGCCAGCGCCTTGCCAGCCTCAGTCAACTCTACAGCCCTGTTAAGCCGCCGAAACAGAGGCGCGCCGAAATGCTCTTCAAGCGACTTGATCTGAAAACTCAAAGCCGCGGGCGTGACGTTCAACTCATCAGCGGCACGCGCGAACGACATGTGTCGTGCGGCAGCTTCAAAGGCCCGCAAAGCGGTAAGAGGAGGAAGTCGATCTATCATTTCAGTTAAGTATAACTTATCTGATGCGTTTGAAAATCTCGTTTGCGAAAAAGACGGCTAAGGCGCATGTTGATCCACAGAAATTGAAACCTGCCAAGGAATACTAACATGGAAAACCAATTACATACGATAATGCTTCAACAAGCGATGGAAAATGCGCACAAAGAGCGGGCTGCCGCCTTTGCCTCAGTTTGGAAAAACTGGTTCGGACTTCGCGCTGCATTCCAACCCCTGGGCACTACACAATCCGCTTAAGTGAGGCTGAAACGCAAAAAGGACCGGCACTTCATGGCCGGTCCTTTTGAATTTCTCAATCTCGCAGCGCTTAGACGAAGAACTGACCACCGTTGGCAGAAATGGTCGAGCCATTGATGAAGCCCGCATCATCCGAAGCAAGGAATGCAACGCATCGTGCGATTTCTTCTGGCTCACCCAGACGGCCCGCAGGGATCTGTGGGATGATCTTGGCGTTCAGGACTTCCTCGGGAATCGCGCGCACCATTTCGGTACCGATATATCCGGGGCAAACGGCGTTGGCCGTGATGCCTTTGGCGGCACCCTCTTGAGCCAGCGATTTAACAATACCCAGATCACCCGCTTTTGTAGCGGCATAGTTAACCTGACCAGCTTGGCCTTTTTGGCCATTGATCGAAGAGATCACGATCACGCGCCCAAAGCCACGCTCACGCATACCGGGCCACACGGGGCGCACAGTGTTGAACACACCCGTCAGATTCGTATCGATGACTTTTTGCCACTGCTCGGGCTTCATTTTGTGAAAAAAGCCATCCCAAGTGATGCCAGCGTTAGCAACCACGACATCAACGGGGCCAAGGTCGGCTTCGACTTGTGCGATGCCCGCCTCAGAGGCCGCGTAATCGGCGACGTCCCATTTGTAAGTTTTGATGCCAGTCGCGGCAGTGAACGCCGCCGCTTTTTCATCATTGCCAGCGTAGGTTGCCGCAACCTCGTAGCCGTCAGCTTTTAGTTTCTTGGAAATCGCTTCGCCAATACCGCGCGATCCGCCGGTGACCAGTGCAACTCGTGCCATGGATTTTCTCCTCAGAATTCTAGAAATTTGGGCAGGTTTCGGCCTGCCCGTTTTGAAAATTAGGGACGCTCAACACACAGAGCAACGCCCATGCCGCCACCAATGCAAAGCGTGGCTAGACCTTTTTTGGCGTCACGACGCTGCATTTCGAACAGTAGGGTGTTCAGAACACGGCACCCGGAGGCGCCAATCGGGTGACCAATCGCAATGGCACCGCCATTAACGTTTACGATTTCAGGATCCCATCCCATGTCTTTGTTCACAGCACACGCCTGCGCCGCAAAAGCCTCATTTGCCTCCACAAGATCGAGGTCACCGACAGACCAGCCAGCTTTGTCGAGCGCTTTGCGCGATGCATAGATCGGGCCGACACCCATGATCGACGGGTCAAGCCCTGCTGTGGCGTAGGATACGATGCGCGCCAACGGCTGGATGCCGCGTTTTTCGGCTGCATCGGCAGACATCAGCAACGTCGCGGCGGCGCCATCATTGAGGCCCGACGCATTCGCTGCTGTCACTGTACCATCTTTGGTAAAGGCAGGCCGCATCTTCTGCATTGCCTCAAGAGTGGCACCATGACGGATGTACTCATCTTTATCGACAATGATGTCGCCCTTGCGTGTTTTCACGGTGAAGGCTGCGATTTCATTGTCAAATTTGCCAGCTTTCTGCGCAGCCTCAGCTTTGTTTTGCGAAGCAACGGCGAACTCGTCCTGTTGATCGCGCGAAATCTGCCACTTCTCAGCGACGTTTTCGGCGGTTTGACCCATGTGGTAGCCGTTGAAAGCGTCCCACAGGCCGTCGCGGATCATCGTGTCGATGAACTTCATGTCGCCCATCTTTTGACCCGCGCGCATTGCAGCAGCATGGGGCGAGAGCGTCATATTTTCCTGACCACCCGCGACAACCATTTCGGCATCACCGAGCATGATGTGCTGAGCACCCAGAGCGACAGCGCGCAGACCAGAGCCACATACTTGGTTAATGCTCCAAGCGGCAGCTTCCTGTGCGAGACCCGCATTGATGTGCGCCTGACGTGCAGGGTTTTGACCTTGGGCGGCGGTGAGCACTTGGCCAAGAATTGTTTCGGAAACTTCGGCTTTGTCTACGCCTGCCCGCTCAACCACGGCTTCGATTACAGCAGCACCAAGATCATGGGCGGGGGTGTTGGCAAACGACCCTCCAAAGCTGCCAACTGCGGTTCGTGCAGCTGAAGCAATCACAACATTCGTCATTCATCTTACCCTTCTGAGGGCGCGACCACCCCGACCCCCCAGTGGGCCAAGCCCTCGCGCATGTCCTAGGGTTTGGTTAACGCGACTCTCTGATTGGAGTAAGCGGACACGGTGTCTCACCCGGCGCATACCTGCCGATAGGTCCCATGCGCTGAGCGCATAGCTATGCGGACATCTGGCTGTGATTTTTCTCAGGCTGTTGCAGCCAAATGGGGTTCGTTTCAGGACGGCCATAGTAGTAGCCCTGCATACAATCGATGCCGGCCTTGACCAAAAAATCAGCCTCTTCCCGTGTCTCAACCGCCTCTGCAACGGTGAACATATCGAACTGCTGCCCAATCTTGATAAGCGCTTCAGTCAGGACCTGATTGTTCGCATCATGGTGAACACCACGGGTGAATTGCCCATCAATCTTGAGGATATCGAAATAGAAGTCCTTGAGATAGCGAAACGAGGTTTGGCCCGCCCCGAAATCATCCAACGCAAAGGTAACGCCCTGCGCTTGAAACCGCTGCATGAAGACCATCACTGTTTCGGGCATCTGCATGGCAGAACTCTCGGTAATCTCAAGGATCAAACGCTCACCCAAAGTCGGGTCGTTGTGCAATGCACGCTCCAGTATGCAGGTCCATCTGGGATGGCCAATTGAGCGTGTCGACATGTTAATCGCCAAACGCAAATCGGGCTTGGAACGCAGCGCATCAATGCCACAGCGCAGCGCGGCGCAATCAATATCGCGCCCCAGGTCATGCTGCTCAATCAACGGCATAAACTCAGCCGCTGGAATAACCCGGCCCTCACAACCCAAAACACGAATTAAGCCCTCGTAGAACGCCGGGTTACAGGGCTGCTGCGACTGAACGATAGGCTGGAAGGCCAGCATACAATTGCCCTGCTCCAGCGCGGAAGTAACCATGGACAACACGGCTTGATCGCTTTGCGGCACAGCCGAACCAACTGATTGTTCCTGATCGGGTTTAATAATTTCTTGCGCCATAATGTGCTATCCCTCTCACCAAATTCACAGCAATCATGACCCCGAAACCCTTTCTGAATTATTAAATGTTTTATTTTTGTTCTTTTTGCCTCATCCTTGCCTAAAATGAAGGAGACCTCGATGGATCGCTGCGGATGGTGCGGAGTTGACCCCGTTTACGTGGACTATCACGACACCGAATGGGGTGTGCCCGAATGGGACAGTCGCGCCCTCTGGGAGAAGTTAATTCTTGATGGGTTTCAAGCAGGTCTCAGCTGGATAACTATCCTGAAAAAGCGCGACAATTTTAGAAATGCCTTTGCAAAATTCGACCCCAATGAGATCGCAACTTGGGGCGAGAAAGAGGTCGAGATCCTTGTACAGAACGCAGGAATTATCCGGCACCGCGACAAGATTGAAGCAACCATCGGCAACGCCCGCGCTTGGCAAAAGATCGAACAACGCGAAGGCTTCGACACGTTCCTTTGGGGCTATATGGAGAACAAACCGTTACAAAATTCTTGGGCCAGTTTGACCGATGTTCCAGCCCATACGCTGCTGTCGACTCAGATCAGCAAGGACCTCAAGAAGGCTGGATTCCGGTTTTGTGGCCCGACGATTGTTTATGCATTTATGCAAGCAACCGGCATGGTAAACGACCATTTGGTCAGCTGCCCCCGCCACGCCGAGATCGCCGCGCTGAGACAGCACAAATAGGTCCCGCCCTAGGCGCGCTCATCCTTGGGCGAGCCCATCACAACGTAACTGGTAATCGCGTGAACCTGCGGGAGCGTTCCTAAAATTTCGGTGTGGAATACTTTGTAGGCCGCCAGATCCTCTGCCTCAACCCGCAGCAGATATTCCACAGAACCGGTAATGTTGTGACACTCTCGCACCTCGGGGCTTCGGGAAATCGCGCGTTCAAAAGCCTCTTGACTGGCCTTGGTGTGATCGTTCAAGCCGACAGTGATATAGGCCGTGAACCCCCGACCAATTTTGAGCGGATTCACAACCGCGCGGTAACCGGTAATGACGCCGCTCCGCTCCAATTCCTGAACGCGGCGCAAGCACGCAGAGGGCGACAATCCCACGCGTTCTGCCAAATCGATGTTGGACACACGCCCATCTTCGGACAGCACACGCAATATATGCGCATTTATGGCATCAATCTTCGTCATATGTTGCAAAAATAGCGGACAAACACGTGAAAACGCAAGCACATGCGCACTGTTTTTATTCTTTATTGCGCCATGAGCTATGAAATCCTCCTCGCCCTAACCGGGTTTGCCTTTGTCAGTTCCATCACGCCGGGGCCAAATAACCTGATGCTAATGGCGTCTGGTGCGAACTTCGGCTTTCGGCGCACGGTGCCGCACATGCTGGGCATCGGTATCGGATTTACGCTGATGATTTTTTTGGTGGGGATGGGCTTGGCGCAGATATTTGATGCGTTTCCAGTGCTGCATACCCTCCTCAAAATCGCGAGCGTGGCGTATCTATGCTGGCTCGCGTGGAAAATCGCCCATTCCGGAACCCCAAAAGAACAAGGCGCAGGCCCCAAACCCATGACCTTTTTACAGGCGGCGGCCTTTCAGTGGGTCAACCCAAAGGCGTGGACCATGGCCCTAACCGCGATCACAATCTATGCGCCCGATAGGTCCGTTTGGGCCATCGGGGCCGTGGCCCTCGCGTTTGGCGCAGTAAACTTGCCATCGGTCTCGACGTGGACGGTGCTCGGTCAACAAATGAAGCGCATCCTCACCAACCCAAGCCGGCTGCGCGCCTTCAACTGGACAATGGCCGCGTTACTACTGGCGACGCTGTGGCCCGCCCTGACCTAGTCAGCCAAGAACCTGCCCAACAGAGCAAGCGCCTCGGGGCTATCCCACTCGGCTTCCCCCGGGAGAGAGGCGATTTCATTGCCCTCGGCATCTAGAATCACGGTATGCGGCAGCCCCTTCACCCCAAAAGCCTGCGCCAACTCAGTGGTCGGATCCCGGTGCAGCGGCAGGTTTTGGATGTTGGCACGTCTCCAGAATTTCTCCATTGCCATCGGGTTGTGCCGCCCAAAGGCCATCGTAACGACCTCGATGCCGTCTTTACCCTTCATGGCCTGCAAACGATCCAAGCCGGGCATCTCTCGCTTGCACGGAGCGCACCACGTCGCCCAGAAATTCAAGACAACCACGTCGCCCGCATAGGCGCTTAGGTCCATCGGGACCCCATCAATGGTCACAAACGATGTCACAGCAGGCGCTTTGGGCGCGGCGTGGACCTGTAGCTTCTCAAAACCCCCGGCCAGCGCGCTGTTTGCACCCAAGGCCAAGGCACCGTATAGCAGTCCGGCGCAAATTGTCCGCATGTTTCACTCCCATTTCTGGACCACTTCCATGACCCAATCCAACGATGCCGCCAGCTCCAACGCGATGTGGGGCGGGCGTTTTGCAGAAGGCCCCGACGCAATCATGGAGGCAATCAACGCCTCCATCGGGTTTGACAAGCGCATGGCGCGCCAAGACATCACCGGGAGCCGCGCACACGCCGCCATGCTAGCCGCCCAAGGCATCATCTCAGATACCGATGCAGAGGCGATCCGGGAAGGCCTCCTCACGGTTTTGTCAGAGATTGAGACCGGCACGTTCGAATTCTCGACCAAACTGGAAGACATCCACATGAATGTGGAGGCGCGCTTAACCGCATTGATCGGCGCACCTGCAGGGCGGTTGCACACCGCACGGTCGCGCAACGACCAAGTCGCGCTGGATTTCCGGATGTGGGTCCGCGACCAAGCCGACGCCGCCATCGATGCCCTCAGCGCCCTTTGCAAAGCATTGGTTGCGCAGGCCGAGGCGGGTGCCGATTGGGTCATGCCCGGCTTCACACACCTACAAACGGCCCAACCCGTCACATGGGGCCACCACATGCTGGCCTACGTCGAGATGTTCTCGCGCGATTTGACCCGCTTTGCGGACGCACGCGAGCGGATGAATGAATGCCCATTGGGTGCGGCCGCACTGGCAGGCACATCATTCCCGATTGACCGCGAAATGACCGCGCGCGAGCTGGGCTTTGACCGGCCCGCCGCGAACTCTCTTGATGCGGTCTCCGACCGTGACTTCGCGCTCGAATTCCTAAGCTGTGCGTCGATCACAGCGATGCACCTGAGCCGGCTGTCAGAAGAATTGGTCATCTGGTCATCTGCTCAATTCCGCTTTGTGCAGCTGTCGGACAAATGGACCACCGGCTCCAGCATCATGCCCCAAAAGAAAAACCCCGATGCCGCCGAACTGATGCGTGCCAAAATCGGGCGGATCTTTGGGGCGCAGGTCGCCCTCACCATGGTGATGAAGGGCCTACCGCTGACCTACTCTAAGGACATGCAAGAAGACAAAGAGCAGGTGTTTGACGCCGCCGACAACCTGATGCTGTCGCTTGCGGCCATGACCGGCATGGTGTCGGACATGCAGGCCAATGTGCCAAGCCTAGAGGCTGCTGCTTCCAGCGGGTTTTCAACGGCAACCGATCTGGCGGATTGGCTGGTCCGGGCGCTCGATATGCCCTTCCGGGAGGCACACCACGTCACCGGAACGCTTGTAAAACTCGCCGAGGACAAAGACTGCGACCTGCCAGATCTGTCGCTTGAAGATATGCAGGCGGTGCACGGTGCCATTACCGCGGATGTGTTCACCGTTTTGGGCGTGCATAATTCCGTAGCCAGCCGTACGGCCTATGGCGGCACCGCACCCGAAAATGTGCGTGCGCACGTCAAACGCTGGCAGGGCATCTACGCATGAAATCCATCGTGCTGATCTTTTGCATGGTCACCCTCGCCGCTTGTGGCGTGGATGGCGCCCCCAAACCGCCATCAGGTGGCGAAAAAACGGTCGTTTCGACCAACTGAAGGGCGCTATGCACCACCGGGCGTTGCAACGCGCCCGGCGCAATCATACAGTTAACGTGAAGTCCTGGTCAGGTCGGCCGGGTAGGAGACGTTTCATGGAAAAATTCCCAATGACCCCCAGGGGGTTCGCGGCGCTTAACGTAGAGCTCAAGCAGCTCAAATCAGTAGAGCGCCCCGCTATTATCAGGGCCATCGCCGAGGCTCGGGAACACGGCGACCTGTCGGAAAACGCTGAGTATCACTCTGCGCGCGAAAAACAGTCGTTCATTGAGGGCCGCATCAAGGAACTTGAGGGCACTATTGGTTTGGCTGAGGTGATCGACCCCGCCACCCTGTCCGGCTCAATCAAATTTGGCGCGACCGTCACCATCGTGGACGAGGATACCGAAGAGGAAAAAACCTATCAGATCGTGGGTCAAACCGAGGCTGACATCGAAAACGGCCTTCTAAACATCAAATCGCCCATTGCCCGCGCCCTGATCGGCAAGGAAGAAGGCGACAGCGTCGAGGTACGCACACCCGGCGGCGTCAAAGACTACGAAATCCTGACCGTCGCATTTAAGTAGGCGTTTCCCCTATGACCAGCTCAGCCCCACAGCCGCCGAAACCTCCCAGTGATTCCACTGGGACCGGCTCTGGGGCTGCTAAGCGAATCGCATCAATGGGTCTAAACACCTACGGGCAGCGCGACGCGCCTAGCCTAATTTCGACCATAGAGATCGTTGCCATCGTACTGAGCGTCCTTTGGATGCTGGTCGTGGGCTACTTTTATCTGACGGTTGAGCCTTCAGCAGGCCGCGAAGATGCGCCGCTGATGTCGTTGATGAGCATGGTCGGAGTGTTCCTGCCACTCGCAGTGATTTGGATCGGAGCATCTGCGGCTCGCACCGCGCGCACCATGCGCGACGAAAGCGCCCGCCTTCAGGCCGCAATCGACGGAATGCGTCACGCCTATGTTGAGCAGCAGCAGATGGCTGGCATGTCGATTAAACGTTCGATGGAAGCCAAAATTGATTCGATCTCCAAGGCGCAGGAGCGCGCTGAGGCCGCAATCGCGGGCATGGCCAGACAGGCGGCCCCAGCGCCAGCAGCCCCTGCTGAGGTGACGGCAGAACCCGCACCCCAAATGGAGATCACGGATCAACCACCCCTCGCACTAGGCACCCCCGCAGAGGCTTTGCCTGCGGGTGATCCGCTCACGATGGGTGAATTTATCCGCGCCGTGAACTTTCCCGAAAACGAGAAGGACAAAGAAGGCTTTCGCACCCTGCGCCGTGCCCTCAAGGACCGGGCCGCGGCACGGTTGATCAACGCCGCCCAAGACGTGCTGACCCTGATGAGCCAAGAGGGCATCTATATGGATGACCTTACCCCAGACCGCGCGCGTCCCGAAATCTGGCGCCAATTCGCGCAAGGTGAACGCGGGCGTGAGATTGCCTCGCTTGGCGGTATACGAGACCGATCCTCGCTTACGCTGTGTGCGGGCAGGATGCGTTCGGACCCTGTGTTCAAGGACACCGTGCATCACTTCTTGCGTCAGTTTGACCGCACGCTCGCGCAGGCAGAGCCCCGCATGACCGACGTGGAATTGACCCAATTGGGCAACACCCGCACGGCCCGCGCCTTTATGTTGCTAGGCCGCGTGACCGGAACGTTTGACTAAATGGCTCTAGCCAGCGGGCTGTAGAATTCGCCCAAGGCCACGCCCTGCCACAAGGTGGATGTGCATGTGAGGCACCTCTTGAATGGCATCTTCGCCCGCGTTTGTGATTAGGCGGAACCCATTGCCACCTTCGCCCGGCTGAACACCCAGCTCTGCACAGAGCTTGCCGATGGTACGCGTAAAATCGACGATCTCGGCCTCTGAGGCTTCGAGCGCGAAGTGATCATAGCAAACATATGCGCCCTTCGGGATGACCAGAACGTGGTTCGGCGCCTGCGGGGTGATGTCATTGAAGGCCAGCGTGTGCTCGGTCTCCATCACGGTGCTGTTGGGAATTTCACCGCGCAGGATTTTGGCAAAAATGTTCTGAGTGTCGTAAGAATAAGGCATCCGGGTCTCTCAATCAGCAAACAGGGTAGATGGGTCAGGCGGCCCGCTTACACGAGGCCTTGTTCCTTGAATACGGCGAGCAAGTCGACCTCGGGGCGGGGCCCAATGTGCCCAATCACTTCGTGCGCACAAATGACGCCCATTTTCGCGGCTGTCTCAAGATCTTTACCCGTGGACAAACCATACAAGAAGCCTGCTGCGAACTGATCACCCGCGCCTGTAGCGTCGATCGGGGTGATCGTTTTCACGGGCACTTCGATCTGTGCGCCATTGGCCCAAACCCAAACCGGCTCACCGGACCGGGTACAGGCGACGATGTCACACACGGCTGCCGCCTTGGCGAGGGCCGCATTCAGGTCGTCGGTTTCATAGAGCGTCATCCACTCTTGATCGTTGCCGATCGCGATATCCATATCTTCTGCGATAAGGCGCTGAAAATCGCTACGGTGACGGTCGGCGCAGAACGGGTCCGACAGGGTGATCGCGGCACGCCCACCTGCGGACTTCATATCCTTCGCAGCCTCGGAAAACGCGGTTTTCCCCTCATCCTTGTCGAACAGGTATCCTTCAAGAAACAGCAGACCGCCGCCTGCAAACACGTTTTCAGGCACGTCCTGAGACGAAAGATCAGCCCCCGCACCAAGATAAGTGTTCATCGACCGCTCACCATCAGGCGACACAAAGATCATCGAGCGCGAGGTTGGCAGATCAACGCCTTTGGGCGGATTGGGAAACGCGGTGCCCGATTGCGCCAGCGCATCGGCATAGAACTGACCTAAGGCGTCATCCTTTACCTTGCCGATGAATGCCGTCTTGAGGCCCAGTGCACCGATGCCCGCGATGGTGTTGGCCACCGATCCGCCCGGCGTCTCGACCCGACCATCCATCGCGGCATACAGCAGCTCGGCACGGTCGCGCTCAATCAATTGCATGATCCCCTTTTCGATCCCCATCTGGTCGAGGAACGTATCAGGCGCAGTTGAGATTACGTCTACAATCGCATTACCGATGCCGATGACGTCAAATTGGCTCATTGGGTCTTGTCCTCATAGGGGCAAAGGTCGCGGATGATGCATGTTTGGCACATCGGCTTACGCGCTTTGCAGATATAACGGCCGTGTAAAATCAGCCAGTGATGGGCGTGGTGTTGAAACGGGACTGGCACGTGGTCTTCAATCGCGCGTTCCACGGCATCGACGTCTTTGCCAGGGCAAATGCCCGTCCGGTTGCCAATGCGAAAAATATGGGTGTCGACGGCCTGCGATGGATGCCCCCACCACATGTTCAGCACGACATTCGCCGTTTTTCGACCGACACCGGGCAGCGACACAAGAGCCGCGCGGGAACAGGGGACCTCACCGCCATATTCATCCACAAGGATGCGGCTCAGCTTCATAACATTCTTGGCTTTATTCCGATACAGGCCAATCGTCTTGATGTGCTCAATCAAGGCCTCTTCACCAAGGTCGAGCATCTTTTGCGGGGTATCGGCCACCTTGAACAACGCGTGCGTCGCGCGGTTGACGCCCACATCAGTTGATTGCGCCGAAAGTGCCACGGCCACCACAAGCGTGTAGGCGTTGGTGTGATTAAGCTCACCCTCGGGTTCCGCCTCATGGGCCTGAAACCGCTCAAAAATCTGGGTAAGGGTGTTATAGTCCATCTGCTTTGCCATTTGTTGTCTATGCCTCACCCGGCACAGGCTGCCAAGCCCGCGGCAAATCATTCGCGATAAAAGGTGCAGCAATGCGCAAGGTTCGGGTCGCGGCGGCAGGCCAAGCATCCTAGTGTTTACCACAAGGAGACCGCCATGACTGACACCCCACAAGAGACTTATCACTACGGCGTTGTGCGACGTGCGCTAGATATCATCGACACGCAGGGTGCGGGCATCCGGCTTGAAGACTTGTCCAAAGAACTGGGCATGAGCCCCGCGCACCTTCAACGGGTGTTCTCGCAATGGGCGGGGCTAAGTCCCAAGCGGTATGGGCAATATCTGGCGCTAGACCATGCCAAGACACTTTTACGAGCACGTCACACCACGCTAGAAACCGCAGCCAACGTCGGCCTATCCGGCAGCGGGCGATTGCATGACCTGTTCGTGCGGTGGGAGGCCATGGCGCCCGGAGAATACGCTGCTGGCGGCATGGGGCTGACTATCTTCTGGGGCTGGTTCGAAAGCCCCTTTGGCCCCACCCTCGTGATGGGGACAGACCGGGGCATTTGCGGCATGGGGTTCGGGGCCGAAACCGGGGCGGAGCCGACCTTTGCCGACCTAAAATCCCGCTGGCCAAAGGCCACATTCGTCGAAGACCCCATGCGGTTGGGCCCTTGGGTCGATGCGGCATTCGGCAAGGTAGAGGGCGGGACAGCGCCATTGTATCTGATCGGCGCACCGTTCCAGATAAAAGTATGGGAAGCCTTGCTCAAAATCCCTTCGGGCCACGTCACAACCTATTCCGAGATCGCGCAGGCCATCGACAACCCCAAGGCCGTGAGGGCTGTTGGCACCGCCGTTGGCCGCAACCCCATTTCATGGCTGATCCCATGCCACCGCGCCTTGCGCAAATCGGGTGGTTTGGGCGGGTATCATTGGGGTCTGCCCGTCAAACGCGCGATGCTCGCGTTTGAAACAGCCAAATTGGAAACGGCTTGATCACTTGCCCGCGCATTCACTGGAATTAGCTGGCAAAGTGCGCTGCGCCCCGGCAAACTGTGAAAAAATTAGAGGTGATCTATGCGCAGTTTTCCCAAGTTCCTTGTCCTTTTGTCTACCAGTGCCATTGCCATATCTGGCTGCACCTCGGGCCCGATATCAGATGAGCCCGTTCGCAACGGCGAACGCACGCAAAGCGGCGCGGCCATCGGGGCGATCCTAGGGGCGGCTGCGGCTGGCCTGACCAATGATGATGATCGCCTCAAGAGTGCAGTCATCGGCGGGGTCGTTGGCGCCGGTATTGGCGCCGCAATCGGCCAAACGCTGGACCGTCAGGCCCGCGATCTAGAGGCGCAATTGGACAATCCCGATGTCCGCATCGAGAACACCGGGTCAGAGCTGATCGTAACCCTGCCCCAAGACATTCTGTTTGCCACCGACAGCGCGATTGTTGCACCCGGCCTTGTCAGCGATTTGCAGGCCCTTGCAGATAACCTGCAACAATACCCCAACAGCGTGGTTGAGGTGCAGGGTCACACCGACAGCACGGGCACATCGCAATACAACCTTGCCCTCAGCGCGCGGCGCGCCACGGCCGTGGCCAGCGTACTGTACGAAAACGGCGTCGACCCTGCGCGCGTGATCCCACAAGGCTTTGGCGAGGAAGATCCTATCGCAACAAACCTGACTGAAGACGGCAAGGCGCTTAACCGCCGAGTAGAGATTGTTATTCAACCAACCGTCTAGCGCCTGTGGTTGCAAAGCATTCGGCGCGGTCATATTCTTTCGCCAATTCAGGAGTATGCCCGTGCCCTTTGCCAAAATAGAATCCGAACGTTTGTCGACCGCCGTGGTGCGCCAAATCGAGGATTTAATCCTACGCGGAATCCTGCGCCCCGGGGATCGGCTGCCCTCAGAACGTGAGTTATCTGAACGGCTTGGCGTATCACGCCCGTCGTTACGCGAAGCCGTGGGCGAATTGCAGGAGCGCGGATTGCTATCGGCCAAAGCGGGTGCAGGCATCTATGTGGCCGATGTCTTGGGCTCAGCCTTTTCACCTGCGCTGGTCAAGTTATTTGCCAGCCACGACGCTGCCGTTTTCGATTACATCGCATTCCGCCGCGACATGGAGGGGCTGGCAGCCGCCCGGGCCGCCCGCCTTGGCTCGGACACCGATTTGGCCGTGGTTGATACCGTTTTCAAAAAGATGGAAGCCGCCCACACCAAGCG
>NZ_CEZFMW010000038.1:0-27752 GCF_982993085.1 Thalassobacter sp.
TAGGACATTGCGTACCACGCAAGAACCCACAGCATCAAAAACGGACCCACCGTCACCGCAAGCTCAAAGGAGCTGCGCGACATGTTCGGCTCGCGATACTTGGCAAGTGTTTTAACCCAGTCCCGGGCCGGCTTGATTTCGGTCTGGGGGCGCGACGTCTTAGCGGTATCTAACATGTGCCTGCTTTTTTTTGTGCTTCGGTAAGCTGCTTATAGCATCGATTTATTATCTAAAAGCGAATTGGCCCGACCGCGTCAATTCATGATTGTATTTGTATCTTTTGTCCGCGCCGCAAATCTTTCATTTTTCATAGAAAAAGGGCCCCGCCGTTGCCAGCGGGACCCCTTTAAATTCTTAAGTCCGGGTGGACTTATTCGTCGCCCTTGAGGGCTGCGCCGAGGATATCGCCGAGCGATGCACCGGAGTCGGAGGAACCATACTGTTCGACGGCCTCTTTCTCTTCTGCGATTTCGCGGGCTTTGATCGACAGACCCAGACGACGGGACTTGTTGTCCACGTTGGTGACGCGCACGTCGACCTTGTCGCCCACGCCGAAACGCTCTGGGCGCTGCTCGGCACGGTCACGCGACAGATCCGAGCGGCGAATGAAGGACGTCATGCCTTCGTACGCAACTTCGATGCCGCCTTCTTCGATCTTGGTCACTTCGACAGTGATGATCGAACCGCGCTTCACGCCGCCAACGGCTTCGGCAAAGGGGTCGCCATCCGCTGCTTTGATCGAGAGCGAGATACGCTCTTTCTCAACGTCGACTTCGGACACAACTGCGTTGACCATGTCGCCCTTGCGGTAGTCACCGATGACGTCTTCGCCACGGCCTTCCCACGTAAGGTCGGACAGGTGAACCATGCCGTCGATGTCGCCGGGCAGGCCAACGAACAGACCGAATTCGGTGATGTTCTTGACTTCGCCTTCGACCTGCGTGCCCTCGGGGTGTGTTTCAGCGAACACTTCCCATGGGTTGCGCATTGTCTGCTTGAGACCAAGCGAGACGCGACGCTTCGCGCTGTCGATTTCCAGCACCATGACTTCGACCTCTTGCGAGGTGGAGACGATCTTGCCGGGGTGGACGTTTTTCTTGGTCCAGGACATTTCGGAAACGTGCACGAGACCTTCGACACCGGGCTCCAGCTCCACGAATGCACCGTAGTCGGTGATGTTCGTGACGCGGCCAGTGTGGTTGGATTCCAGCGGGTACTTGGCTTCCACCAGGTTCCATGGGTCCTCTTGCAGCTGCTTCATGCCAAGGCTGATGCGGTGCGTATCTTTGTTGATCTTGATGACTTGCACCTTGATCGTCTCACCGATGGAGAGCACTTCACGTGGATCGTTCACGCGGCGCCATGCCATGTCGGTGACGTGCAGCAGGCCGTCAACGCCGCCAAGATCGACAAATGCGCCGTACTCGGTGATGTTTTTGACGACACCGTCAACCGCTTGACCTTCGGCCAAGTTGCCGATGACTTCTGCGCGCTGTTCGGCACGGGATTCTTCAAGGATTGCACGACGCGAAACAACGATGTTGCCACGACGACGGTCCATCTTGAGGATTTGGAACGGCTGCTTGAGACCCATCAATGGGCCAGCATCACGCACGGGGCGCACGTCAACCTGCGAGCCGGGCAAGAATGCCACTGCACCGCCAAGATCAACCGTGAAGCCGCCTTTGACACGACCGAAGATTGCACCTTCGACACGCTCTTCGGCGCCGTAGGCTTTCTCCAGACGGTCCCAAGCTTCTTCGCGGCGCGCCATTTCGCGGGACAGAACTGCCTCGCCACGAGCGTTTTCCACGGTGCGCAAGTACACTTCCACTTCGTCGCCAACAGCGACTTCGGGTGCTTCACCGGGGTTTGCGAATTCTTTGAGGTCGACGCGACCTTCCATTTTGTAGCCCACGTCGATGATGGCTTGGCCCGCTTCAACTGCGATAACCTTGCCTTTGACAACAGAACCCTCTTGGGGTGTGTCAATTTCGAAGCTTTCGTTAAGGAGGGCTTCGAATTCCTCCATCATTGCATTAGTGGCCATGTGGCTCTCGGTTCCTATTCATCTGGGTTTACTGGCCGTGCGGTTGTCTCCGCCGGTCTTTGAGGTTGGTCTTGGCACCCTATGCTCATGACGCCGTTAAGATTTGACATCAGGGTGCAACGATAAATGGGCCAGAAAACTCCTGACCCAAAGACCCTCGCCGTATAGCGGCGCAGGGGATCAGGCGCAAGAGGTCCCTCACCCGCCTTTTTAGGCGGCGGATCGTGGCCTATTCAGCCTGTGGCGCGTCGTCCAAAACGTCGTCCAAAACAAGGGCGGTAAAATGCGCGCCACGGTGTTCAAAGCTATCGTATTGGTCAAAACTGGCGGCTGCGGGCGCAAGCAGCACGACCTCACCGGGCTGGGCCTCGGCACTGGCACGTGCGACCGCCGTGTCCATGTCCCCGCAGATATCCTGCGGCACATCCCCTAGCTGCAACGCAAACGCCGCCGCCTCGCGCCCGATGACATAGGCTTTGACGACATTGCCCAGATGCGGCTTGAGAACATCAAGCCCGCCTTCCTTTTGCAGCCCACCACAAATCCAACGCACTTTTGGAAAAGCGGCCAGCGCTTGGGCGGCTGCATCGGCGTTGGTGGCCTTGCTGTCATTCACAAAGGTCACACCGTCACGCTGCGCAATCACCTGCGAACGGTGCGGCAAGCCCGGATAGCTGTTCAGCCCTTTTTCAACATCGCGAGGGCCAAGCCCCAGCGCACGCGCCGCCGCATAGGCCGCGCAGGCATTTTGATGGTTATGTGCACCGGGCAGGCCCGCGATCTTGCGCAGATCAATTGACGCGACCTGTCGGCCCTTGCGCATCTCGCTCAGGAACCCTTTGCGCGCCGTGACCGTCCAGCCTGGACCGCCCAGTTTCTGAGTGTTTGAGATTCGGATCACACGGTCATCAGCGGCCCCTTCGGCCAGCTGCCCCGCCAGAAACAGACCCTCGGCCTCATCCACGCCGATGACGGCCCGATCCGGCCCCCCTTCGGCGAACAAACGGCGCTTGGCGGCAAAATACCCACCCATTCCATAGTGGCGATCAAGATGATCCGGCGACAGGTTGGTAAAGACCGCCACATCCGGCGTCAAAGAGCGCGCAAGCTCGGTTTGATAGCTCGACAGCTCCAGCACAATGACCGCGCCGTCTTCTGGCGGGTCCAAATCCAACACGCCTCGGCCAATATTGCCTGCCAATTCGGCTGGGCGCCCGGCTTCGGTCAGGATGTGATGGAGCAGCGCTGATGTGGTGGATTTTCCGTTCGAACCCGTGATTGCGACGACACGGGGGGGCTGTTCCATCTCGCTCCAGGTGCCCTGCCCGAGGGACCGAAAGAAAAGGCCGATGTCATTGTCCACCGGCACGCCTGCGCGCAACGCATTCGCAATCGCCGGATGCGGCGCAGGATAAAGATGCGGAATACCCGGTGACGTGACCAACCAAGTGACAGCGTCCAACGCACCCTGCTTGGACAGATCTCGCAGGGCGAACCCTTCGGCCTCTGCCGCCGCGCGCGCGGCCTCGCCATCGTCCCACGCGATGACCCCAGCCCCGCCTGCCCGCAACGCGCGCGCCGCCGACAGCCCCGAGCGGCCAAGGCCCAGAACCGCAACCGTTTCGCCCACAAAACCAGTGACCGGGATCATGCGCGCGCACCTTGGGATGTGATGAAACTCATATCATGGGACCTTCTTGGTATGGACGTAAGTTGACCCGCGAGAGGCATCGTTTCAAGCCGGTCGGACGTGCCGCTGTTATCGGATTTTCAGCGTCGCCAAACCGATCAGGGCAAGGATCAGCGAGATAATCCAAAACCGGATCACAACCTGCGGCTCGGCCCAGCCCTTTTTCTCAAAATGGTGGTGGATCGGGGCCATCAGGAACACGCGCTTACCCGTGCGCTTAAAATAGAGGACTTGGATGATGACCGACAGAGCCTCAATCACAAAGAGGCCGCCGATAACCGCCCAAACCAGTTCATGTTTGGTGATGACCGCGATGGTCCCCAACGCACCACCCAAGGCGAGCGACCCTGTGTCACCCATAAACACGGCGGCCGGTGGGGCGTTATACCACAAAAAGCCCAGCCCTCCGCCGATCAACCCAGCGGCAAAGATCAGCAACTCACCGGTGCCCGGCACGTAGTGCACATCAAGATATGACGTGAAATCGACCCGCCCAACCGCATATGCAATCACACCCAGTGTACCAGCCGCGATCATAACGGGCATGATGGCCAGACCGTCCAAACCGTCCGTCAAGTTCACCGCATTCGCGGAGCCGACGATCACGATCATCACGAACGGAACAAAAAACCAGCCGAGGTTGAGCAGCACATCTTTAAATACAGGCACAGCCAAATATCCCGACAGCGTTTCAGGGTGCAGCATCATCGCACTGACCGCGGCGACTGCGGCAATCGTAAACCCGAGCGCAAGCCGGATTTTGCCGGAAACGCCCTTGGTGTTGCCTGCCGAAACCTTGGCATAATCATCCACGAAACCAATCGCACCAAACGCCATCGTCACCAGCAGAGTGATCCAGACATACGCATTGTCCAACCGCGCCCACATCAGCGTCGATAGGCACACCGCACCCAAAATCAGAACACCGCCCATAGTCGGAGTGCCCGCTTTGGCAAAGTGGCTTTCGGGGCCGTCATCGCGGATCGGTTGGCCGTTGGATTGGCGACGGCGCAGCAGATTGATCAAAGGCCGCCCAAACAAGAACCCAAAGATGAGCGCCGTAAAGAACGCGCCACCTGCCCGGAAGGTAATATAGCGAAACAGGTTGAAGACGTCTCCGCCGTCGGAAAACTCAGTCAACCAGAATAACATCGCGTCTACCTCTTTGAATTCGTCCCTTCGGAGTGACCCAATTCCGCGATGGCGTCAACAAGAAGGGCCATATTCATGGACAATGAACCCTTTACCAACACGATATCGTGGGGGCCAACGATATGATGGGCCTGCCCTGCCAGCGTGGCCGCATCTGGTGTGTGTTGTCCCTTTTGATCGCCCGGCAACTCCGCATGGAGCGCGCCCATCAATGGGCCGACGCAATGCACGGTGTCGATTGCATCCATCGCTGGGTGGCGGGCCAAATCGGCATGCATCGCAGTTTCGGTCGGGCCAAGCTCTTTCATATCGCCAAGGATCGCAATGAGCCGCCCACCCGGCCCCGGCGTACTGGCCGCCAAAAGCGCAAGGCCCGCACCGACCGAGGCCGGATTGGCATTGTAGGCGTCATCAATCAGGTCGATGCCTAGCTCCGGATGCGCCGGATCGAGCGACACAAATATCCGTGCCCCGCGCCCCGCTGGCGGGGTCCACGACCCAAGCGCGAGGGTGCATTGTGCCAAATCCGCACCCGCAGCGTGACAGGCCGCCAAAACGCTTAGCGCATTGGTGCCGAAATGCACGCCCTGCGCCGCCAATTTGAAAAGCACTTTTCCCTCAGGCGTTTGTGCGACGCAGTTAATGCCAGCGGCACTCGCTGTCAGGGCGGTGATCCGCCAATCGCACCCGTCGCTTTGACCAAAGGACACAGCATCAGGGCCTGCGATGTGCGCCAAGATCGGGCTGACCTCTAGATCCGCATTATAGATCGCGACCCCGCCCTCAATCAGGCCACTAAAGATCGCGGCTTTTTCACGGGCAATCCCCGGCACGCCGTCGTCAAATGCCTCAAGGTGCACCGGACCAACGGTCGTCACGACCGCCACATGTGGGCGGGCCAGCGCAGATAAAGGCGCAATTTCGCCAGGGTGGTTCATGCCGATCTCGATCACGGCGTAGTCGGCATCGCGCGGCATCCGCGCCAGCGTCAATGGCACGCCCCAATGATTGTTATAGCTTTTCTCGGCCGCATGAACCTTGGCCTGCGGGCGCAGCGCATGGGTCATCATGTCCTTGGTCGATGTTTTACCAACCGAGCCCGTGATTGCGATGACCTTGGCCGATGTGCGTGCCCGCGCGGCACGGGCCAAATCCTCAAGCGCCGCTTGCACATCCGCTACCACTAAAAGGGGCGCATCGTCGTCGACGCCTTCTGGCACGCGGGACACCAAGGCCGCCCCGGCACCTTTGCCCAATGCGTCGACCACAAAATCATGTCCGTCCCTCGCCGCCTTAAGCGCAATGAACAAATCCCCCGGCTCTAGCGTGCGGGTGTCGATTGACAGGCCGGACACGGCCCAATCGCCGCGCGCCTCACCACCGGTTGCAGTGGCTGCATCTTGGGCGGTCCAAAGCGTCATGCAAGCCCCCCATCAAGCGCGGCCACCGCCACGCTTGCTTGTTCCACATCATCAAACGGCAATACGTCGTCGCCAACGATTTGTCCGGTTTCGTGCCCCTTGCCCGCGATCAACAGCGCGTCACCGGGGCCAAGCGCATCTACGCCGCGCAAGATCGCCTCGGCCCTGTCCGCGACCTCGGTCGCTTCGGGCGCACCCTGCATCACAGCCGCGCGGATCACCGCAGGATCTTCGGAGCGGGGGTTATCATCGGTCACAAAAACCACATCCGCATGACCTGCTGCCGCTGCCCCCATCAAGGGCCGCTTGCCGGTGTCGCGGTCGCCGCCCGCACCCACAATCGCCACAATACGTCCCATCACGTGGGGCCGCAGGGCGCACAGCGCGGTTTCCACCGCATCAGGGGTATGGGCGTAATCCACAAACACCGCGGCACCGTTTTCACGCACCGCCGCCTTTTGCATCCGACCACGGACTGTGCCCAATTTGGGCAGGGCCGCAAAGACCTCGGCGGCGGGTTCACCACCCGCAATTACCAAGGCCGCAGCCATCAACGCATTCGCCGCTTGGAACCCGCCAATCAAATTGAGCCGCACCTGATGCGAGGCGCCCTGCCATTCAAACAGCACCTCTTGCCCAGTGGCATCAAACCGCTGCGCGCGCAGACGCAGGCGCGCATCCGCCCCCTGCCCGACGCCCAGAATTTCTTGGCCACGTGCCTCAACCTGCGGCACAAGTGTGGCCACCTTTGGATCGTCAAGATTTAGAACAGCAACGGCATTTTCTGGCAGAACCCGCATGAACAACGCTGCTTTGGCCGCGAAATACGCGTCAAATGTGCCGTGGTAATCCAGATGATCTTGGGTGAAATTCGTAAATCCCGCCGCGGCCAGATGCACCGCATCCATGCGCCGCTGGTCCAGACCGTGGCTTGATGCCTCCATCGCGGCGTGGGTCACACCTGCGCGGGCCATGTCGGACAACACCCGGTGCAGCGTAATCGGTTCGGGCGTGGTGTGCACGCCGGGTGCAGAAAACGCCCCCTCAACCCCGGTGGTTCCAATGTTGGCCGCTGGCAGGCCTAAAGCCTCCCACAACTGGCGGGTAAAACTGGCGACCGAGGTTTTGCCGTTGGTGCCGGTGATAGCCACCATGGTTTCGGGCTGACCACCAAAAAACAGAGCAGCCGCCCCGGCGAGCACGCCGCGTGGGTCCTCGGCAATCACAACGGCGGGGGTGTGTTCCGCGATTTCCTCGGCGGCAATTTGAGCGCCCTCAGCGTCCGTCAAAACGGCCACTGCCCCCATCCGCAAAGCGTATTGGATGAACGTCGCACCATGCACCCTGCTACCGGGCAATGCCGCGAACAGATGCCCCGGTTTGACACCTCGGCTGTCCACTGAAATCCCGGTGATCATGGGGGCCGCGCCGCCGCGTGCCTGCATCCCTAAATCCGAGAGCCTCTTGCCCTTGTCGTGTGCCACAAGCCGCCCCTTGTCGTGCGTTCAGTTCGCCGCCACTGGTAGCGCGAAAGCCCTGGAGGGTTCAATATCTGGCCGCAGCCCCAGCAAAGGTGCCACGCGCGAGATGATGGCCGCAGCCACCGGCACAGCCGTCCAGCCCGCGGTGCGGCGCGGCTCGGGTCCTGTGCGGTCCTCTGGTTCATCCAGCGTGACAACCAGAACATATTTCGGGTCCAACGCGGGAAAGACCGATGCGAAGTTCGTGATCACTTTGTCTTCGTAGTAGCCACCACGTGGGTTGGGTTTGTCCGCAGTCCCGGTTTTGCCACCCACTGTGTAAAGCGGCATACGCGCCATGGACGCCGTCCCTTTTTCACTGACAACTACGTCGCGCAGCATTTCGCGTGTCGCGGCAGAAACTTCCTCCGAGATCAGACGCTCTCCGTTTTGGGGGCCGTCTTGGCGCAGGAGCGTCGGCTTGATCAGCGTACCGCCATTCAGCGTGCTGGCGTAAGCCGCCGCAAGGTGCAGCGGCGATGCAGACAATCCGTGGCCATAGCTGATCGTCATCGTGTTCACCGTCCGCCACGGACTGGGCAGCAACGGCCGACCAGTAGCAGACTCGATCAGTTCGAAATCAGTCGGCTCAAAAAAGCCCAAGCGCCGGAGAAAATCTTGCTGACGCTCAGGCCCAATCTCCATCGCGATCCGGGCGGTGCCGATGTTTGACGATTTGACGATGATGTCCGACACCGACAACTCATTCCCGTAGTTGCGATAATCGCGAATACGGAACCCACCGACCCGGATGGGGCCCTTGATGTCGATAATTGTCTCGGGCGCAACCATGCCCAGCTCCATGGCTTGGGCAACGGGAAAAATCTTGAAGGTCGAGCCAAGCTCATAAACGCCCTGCACCGCGCGATTGAACGTCGGATCAAGAGAGGGATCTGCGCCCTGCACCGGACCGGGCCGCGCGTTGGGATCAAAATCCGGCAAGCTTGCGATTGAGATCACTTCGCCAGTGTGAATGTCCATCAAAATGGCCGATGCGCCCTTGGCATTAAGCAAGCGCATACCACCATCAAGGACTTCTTCGACGGTATGTTGGATGGTCAGGTCGAGGGATAATTCAAGCGGCTTGCCCTCATTGATCGGGTCCCGAAGGTAGGCGTCAAACGACTTTTCGATGCCTGCACGACCCACAACTTCAGCCGCGCGCACACCTTCACGGCCGTAACCTGCGCCGCCCAAAACATGCGCGGCCAAGCGCCCGTTGGGGTACAAACGCATCTCACGCGGGCCAAACAACAGGCCCGGCTCGCCCAGATCATGCACCGCTTGTTGCTGTTCGGGCGAAATATTGCGCTTGATCCACAAAAACTTGCGATTGCCGCTAAAGCGCTTTTGCAGGTCTTCGACATCGAGGTCTGGAAAAATCCGCCCAAGCCCTTCGGCTGCGGCAACCGGATCGATCATGTGATGCGGCTGAGCATAGAGCGCATTGGTGATCAGATTGGTGGCCAGCACCCGACCGCTGCGGTCCACGATATCTGCGCGCGCCGCAGTGATCGAGGCACCGGAATTATCGGCGATGCGCGGCTCTTCGGCCTCGGTCGAGGCAATAGCCCCCATTCGCACCGCGACCACCAAAAAGCCTATGAAAAACGCCATTCCCACCACGAACAGCCGCGTTTCGGCACGGGCGCGTAGGGTGTCGCGCATGCTTTCGTGCCGAGACCGGATGTTTTCACGTTCAATCGTATCGGGGTTTTGGCCCCGGTCCCGAGCACGCAAGATCCGCGCGAGGGGCCGCAAAGGCGTGCGTCGCTCAAACGGTTCAGCCTCAGGCGTTTGCCCATGGATGTCTCCGGTTTCGCGGCGATCGTCGGTCATGGAAACTGCTCGGGCTGTGTCACGGGTTTTTCGGGCGCGATCAAGCGGTGATCGGCGTCATGCAACCGCTCAAGGCCCGCGCGCGCAGCACTCGGCCCCGAGGAATTCGCCATCAGCGTTTCGGCGGGTGGAATGACCGGCGGAAAAGCCACCTGTGCAACAGTCCCGAACTGATCGGCGGACAGCGGCATCAGTTCCAACCGCTCAAAATTCATCTCGGCCAATTCGCGCAGACGATCGGGGCGGTTCAGATAGGCCCATTCGGCCCGCAAAACGGCCAACCTCTCATGGGCCTTGCCGATGTCACGCTGAAGCTGTTGAACCTCGCGGGCTGTCTGACGGGTCTCATAGCCTTGGTGGTAGGCCCAATAGGCCAGCCCCACCACGCCTAGGATCGACAGTATATAGAACAACCCGCGCATTCCCTAGAGCCCCTGTGTTTCAGTGATTTTCGGCAGAGCCATTTTGGAAACATCCAGCGGCCCAGATACTTTTTCGGTGCGCTTTGCGACCCGCAACCGGGCGGAGCGAGCCCGCGGGTTGCGCGCGATTTCATCTTCACGCGGCGCGATAGCCTTGCGCGGGGTCAAAATAAACTCAGCCTCGCGTGCAGCCGTTTCGGGCGCGTAGCGACTGCCACCACCACCCGTATCAGAGCGTGCGGTAAAGAAGCGTTTGACCACACGATCCTCAAGCGAGTGAAAGGTCACCACAGCCAATTGGCCACCGGGCTTTAGCACACCCTCAGCCGCGGCCAAGCCACGGATCAGCTCGCCGAATTCGTCGTTCACGGCGATGCGAAGTGCTTGGAAGCTGCGGGTCGCTGGGTGGCTTTGTCCGGGCTTGCTGCGCGGCAGGCATTTTTCAATAGTTTCTGCGAGTTGCGCGGTGGTCTTAAACGGGCGATCCCGCACCAAGGCGCGCGCGATGCGGCGCGCTGCTCGTTCCTCGCCGTAGTGATGCAGGATGTCAGCCAGATGCCCTTCATCGCTTTGGTCGATCAACTCCGCAGCCGTGATCCCATCCCGACCCATGCGCATATCCAACGGACCGCTGCGCATAAAGGAAAAGCCACGCTCAGCCATGTCCAACTGCATAGAAGACACACCAAGGTCCAGCACAACACCGTCAACGGGTGCGCTGACTTCATCCATCTTGGAAAACACGGTCTCAACCATCTTAAGGCGATCACCATACTCGGCCGCCCATGACTGCGCCATTTCAAACACCATCGGGTCGCGGTCCAAACCGATGACCTGATCTGCCCCTGCTTCAAGCAGGCGGCGCGTATAGCCCCCCGCCCCAAAGGTGCCGTCAATCCAAACACCAGACACGGGCGCCGTCGCCTCGATCAGCGCATCGATCAGGACGGGGATATGGGGATCGGCAGTGGCCATGGATTACTCAGATGCGGGAGGAAGAGGAGGAAGCAGCGACGCGGGATCAAATGTATCAGGCTGCGCCAAAAGCCAAGCGTCCAAATCGTTTTGGGCGGGGGCGTCGGCCTCGGGGCGCATGATTTCAAATGTATCGCCAGCTGCGTTAAAGGCGGCGCTGTCGGTGATCTCAACCCGGTCGCGCAGCTCTTTGGGCAGGGTAAGACGGCCACTGTCATCCACGGTCGTGTGGTAGGTCATCTTGTAGTACAAAGTGTTGAGCCTGCGCCGATCCTCGGACCCACGAGGCAGCAGGTCGATCTGTTTCCAGATTTCTAGCATTGCGGAGGCAGAATAAGCGGTCAGGTGCTTGGCGCGGGGATCACCCCAGAAAAGGTAAACGCTGGGCTGCTTTCCCTCGGACCATTCGGGATCAAGTGTCTCTAGCACACGGCGATAGGGCGCAGGCACGGAAACCCGCCCCTTTGCGTCCACCTTATTGGTGGATGTCCCTGTGAACCGCCGGATCACTGTCCTCGCGTGCCCCTCAATTAAATGTCTCGACCACAATGGCCTCTAATGAAAACGGCGGATCGAGCTGCTGCCACTGCCCGATCCGCCGTCACTGTCCCGTCTCCGGGTCTGACCTATGCGCTGCCACCTGGGGGGATGTCTGCTCGCTGCGCGCGGGTCTCCATTTCAGAGCGTATGGGAGTTGCCTGTATGAACCTGCCTTTTGGTCTTTGGTCCTGCGATCTGCGCCGCGTTCTTGGCCCTGCTCTGCCCATATGGTGTGCCATGGAAGACTATGCCAAATCAAGGTTTTTTATGCCAATTCTTGCCACAAAGACACACCGGCATCGAGCGGATCGCCCATGTGGGTGCGTCAATCGATTGAACCGCGATATGTTGTGTCCAGATGGACTCACACGCCTGAGGTTTTTTCGCCGAATTTCTGCGCGCGTCCGTGGCACGCCTGCACCGCCGCCCAAAAAAGCAAAAAGCGGCAGGGTTCCCCCCCGCCGCTTTTGACGTTTGATTCGGATGATCGAGTGGCTCAGGCCATGCCGCCATCAATGAGCCGCTTGGCCAGAACGCCGAAGGCATCGGCCACTGGCCCCTCGCCTGCCGCGATTGGCGTGCCACCATCGCCCGCGATCCGCGTATCCAGATCAAGCGGTAGCGCGCCCAGATATGGCAGGCCCAATCGCTCCGCCTCAGAGGCGACGCCGCCTTGTCCAAACGGATGGCTTTCACCACCGCAGTGCGGGCACGTGAACGTCGACATGTTTTCGATCAAGCCCAGCACCGGCGTTTTGAGCGTGGCAAACATGTCCAGCGCCTTGCGCGCATCCAAAAGCGCCACGTCCTGTGGGGTTGAGACGACCACGGCCCCCGTCAACTCCGTCTTGGTGCAGAGCGTCAGCTGGACGTCGCCCGTGCCGGGTGGCAGGTCGACCAACAACACGTCCAATTCACCCCATTCGACCTGCCCCAACATTTGCTGCAAGGCCCCCATCAACATCGGCCCACGCCAAACCACGGCCTTGTCTTCGGCCAACATCAGGCCGATCGACATCATGGTCACGCCGTGCGCCTTGAGCGGAATGATGGTTTTGCCGTCCGGAGATGAGGGGCGTTTGTTCACCCCCATCATGCGAGGCTGCGAGGGGCCGTAAATATCAGCGTCCAACAAGCCGACTTTGCGCCCTTGCCGCGCCAGCGCCACCGCCAGGTTAGACGACACAGTGGATTTACCGACACCACCCTTGCCCGAGCCGATGGCCAAAATACGCGCCACCCCTTTGACCCTTTGGCCGTCCTCTTGGGGTTTAGCGTGCCCTCCGATTTTCAGACTTGGCGGTGATTTCGCCTTGGCGCCCATTCCACCGGGTGCCGGCGCCGTCAGGCTGACCTGTACAGTGCCCGCACCGGGCAGGCGTGCCACGGCGGCCTCGGCGGCTTTGCGCAGCGGCTCCATCATTTTGGCGACCTCAGCCGTGGGGGCCTCGATCACAAAACGCACATCTCCCCCCGCAATCCCCAGAGCGCGGATCATATCGCGGCTGATCAGGGTGCCACCGTCCGGAAGCGTGATGGCCTCAAGGGCGCGGTGGATGTCTTCTTTGGTGAGTGGCATTGCAGGCTCCGGTAACTGGCGTGCGCCTTAGGTGGGCGCGTGAAACGAAAAGACAATATGTTCGGCGGATATAGCGCAGGGTTCAGCACGAGGCGTCATAGGTGGTTTAGCCGCTTCGCAAGCTGAGCACAGCCATCAAAAGCGCGCCAACCAGACCCGCCCAGATCAACGTCGCAGACAGCCCGATCAGGTCCGAAATCACCCCCAAACCCAGCGCGCCCAACGCCACCGCGCCAAAGCCGACGACGACCCAAAGGCTCATGACGCGGCCGCGAAAATCATCAGGCACATTGGACTGCACCACGGATTGCAACGTCACACCGCAGTAGGTTGAGGCAAAGCCAAGGATCATCACAACACCCACGGCGACGTCCCAACGCGGCACAAGGCCAATCGCGCTTAGCGCGCCAACACCCGCGACCAGCCCAACCTTAAGGCCCGGCGTGATCCGGTCCGACACCACGCCCCAGCCCGCCGTTTTGGCCGCCGCTGCCAACAAGGCCCCCGCCCCGGCAGCCGCCGTCAGCACGCCAAGACCGGTCGGACCACGGCCATGCACGCCCTCTGCCAAAACCGGCAAAATTTCAAGAAACCCACGCAAGACCGTTGCGAACGCCGCGGTAAGCATGATCGCCTGCAACACCAGCGGCGCACGCCACACGTAGGCGACACCATCACCAAGGGCACGCAGGATGCTTGGCTGTTCACTGCGGGCCGGAAGAGGCCGCGCCGTCAGGCTTGGCAAGACAACAATCATCGGCAGGTACAAAACCGCCGCCGCCAGCAGGGTCCAACCGGGATCAGCCATAGCCAGCAACACCCCGGCCCAGACCGGCGCAATCAGACGCGCGGTGTTAAAGTTCACGGAACTTAGGGCCACGACGCTGGCGACCAGATCATAGGGCACAAGACGCGGTGCAAGCGACATGCGCACCGGATGATGGGCCGAACTGATCACTCCAATCAACAACGCAACCACCGCCAAAGATATCAGGCCAAAGCCCCACAACGCCTGCCACAGCACGGCAACAAACAACACAACCGCCATCGTCAGCGTGGTCCACCGTGCAGCGCGCAAAATATCCGCGCGATCCACCAGCACCCCAAACACCGGACCCGAGATCAATGTGGGCGCCATCGACAACGCGGCCACCGCACCGACATACGCCGGGGAGGCGCTGACCTCCCACGCGAGCCACCCCAACGCCACCCGCTGCGCCCAAAGTGCTTGGACCGAAGCGGCCGACGCCGCGTAGTAGCGACGGAACATGGGGGAGCGTAGAGCCTCCAAACGTGTGTTCTCCTTAAGTCAACTCAACCATAAGTTGATCGCCCTGCAACCCATGCAATTGCTGCATAGCGGCATTCTAAAAACGTCCGTTGTGCGCTCGCAGCAATCCGGGGCATTGTCACTCCAAGGCAAGGGTGCACAACTCAGGTACGAGGATCATCACGATGGTCACTTTCAGAGAAACGCGCCCAAAGCTCTCCGGGTTCGGCGGATTTATAGCCCGCTTGTCGGAAATCGTGGCAGAGGCGCGTGTCGATTACGCACGCTGGCGTCTCTATCGCGGCAAGGTGAAAAAACTGCAAGCCCTCGGTGCGGATGACCGCAACCTGACGGGCAAGACACGCAGGAATATTTACTGCCTCGATCAGTGGGTCGGAAACGGCTCTTAGGTCTGAGGCAAAAACAGAAATACCGGGGTTCTCCTCCCATTGCCCCGGGATAGCAGCAAAGTGAGGTTCTCCTCCCTTTATCCTCGCGGCGCTGTACACATTTGGCCCGATTTCCTCCCATTTGGGGCCAATCGGATGGTACTCTCCCTCCTCCCTGAGGGTCCCGTCCAAAACGAAAGTGGCGACCCCTCCTCCCTGGGGTCGCCATTTTTTGTTTTAAAGGCAGCGTGTTGGGGTGATCAATGCATCCAGCGGCTGGTCCGTCGGCTCTAGCGGAACGCTAGGCACCTGCTGCGCGTCATAGGCAAAGCCCACCACCCGCAGCTCGGCGTTCGTAGCGCGCAATTTCTCTAGCGTTCTGTCATAGAACCCACCCCCATAGCCCAATCGCCCACGGCTCAGATCAAAGGCCACAAGCGGGACGATCACGATATCCGGCGTCACGACCTCAGCGGATTTGGGCACCGATGCGCCAAACGCACCAGGAATCATTTCCGCCTCCGGGGACCAGCGGTGAAACTCCAATGGCAAACCTGCACCCTGCACGACGGGAACGCACAATGTATTGCCTTGCGACAGTGCAGCCATGGCGTTGAGCGGTGAAATCTCGGTCCGGATGGGCATGTAGCCTGCGATGATCGCGCCTTTTACTGGGCCAATCCACTCCAACAACCGCGCGACGGCGGCCGCGTCATGGCCCTTGCCGTGATCCTTGGCGCGTTTGGCCATCGTGGTCGCGCGCAATTCGGCCTTTGCGGGTTGCTGTAATGTCATGGTCTGCTCTCCCTTGCGCCAATCTGCTTTCTCATGCCCCGACAACGTGCTTTTGTGCAACCATGCTAAGTCTTGATCATATCGCCGTCACCGCCCCCGACCTTGGAACGGGTGTCGCACATACCGAAGCACAGTTGGGCATGTCGCTGGGCCCCGGAGGTCAGCACCCCGACATGGGCACGCACAATCGCCTTCTGTCGTTGGGGCCTGATTTTTATATGGAGGTCATTGCGATTGACCCCACGGCTCCGGCGCCTGTGCGCACACGCTGGTTTGACCTTGATAGCGGGCATAGGGCCCCATCGCTAAGCCATTGGATTTGCCGCACCGATGATCTGCCCGCAGCCCTTGCGCGGGCCCCTGCTGGCACCGGCACTCCGCTGTCCTTGTCGCGCGCGCATTTGCAGTGGCAAATGGCCGTGCCAGACACCGGGCGGTTGCCGTTTGATGATACGCACCCTGCGTTGATTTCATGGCAAAGTACGCCGCCCGTGTTGCCCGACAGCGGCGCGCGACTGGCAGAGTTGATCATCACACACCCGCAGGCAGATGCCCTAGCGGCTCAGCTGGGCCTGAACGACACCCGTGTGCGGTTTGAAACAGGTCCCGCCAAGGGTCTGCGTGCCATCATCGATACCCCCAACGGGCAACGGGTTTTGCAATGATCCGCCGTGCAACAGCCTCGGATCATGACGCCATAAAAACATTGATCAACGATGTGATTGCACAGCCGCACATTACCTTCCGCGCGGCCCCCAAGACGGACGCCGAGATGGAATCCCTGATCGCGGGGCCTGCGTGGGTCGCGGAGCGGGACGGCAGTGTCGTGGGCTACGCGGCCTATGGCCCCTTTCGCGGCTCGGACGGGTACCGCCACACTGCGGAACATTCCATTGCCATCGCCGGCGCGGCGCATGGGTCCGGATTGGGCCGTGCGTTGATGTCCACGTTGGAGGACGCGGCACGGCACGCGGACATTCGCACCCTTGTGGCCGGAATTTCGGGCAGCAACCCGGCGGGCATCGCCTTTCACACCGCGCTAGGGTTTGTCCCCGCGGGCACCCTGCCACAGGTGGGCCACAAGGCGGGCGCGTGGCATGATCTGATTTTCATGACCAAAGCCCTTGCCCCGCCCCAAAGCGCGTAGTTTCATACCGTCATGTCGATTTGGTCCCGCATAGCCGACGCGCTTGCCGCCCTTGCTTCGGGCGAGGGGCTGCGCGATGTGTTGGATCGTCTGCGCTCCCCGCCAGAAATGTCGGTGGCTTTTACCATCGCCACAATCGCGTTGGGGGCCAAAATGGCAAAGGCCGACGGCCAAGTGACCCGCGATGAGGTCGCCGCATTTCGCGCCGTGTTCACCATTCCACCGTCGCAAATGGATCATGCTGCCCGGGTCTTTGACCTCGCACGGCAAGACGTGGCGGGCTTTGACGCCTATGCCCGCCAAATCGCGCGCATGTTCACCACCGGGTCCGAGCCACTGCGCGATCTGTTGGAGGGGCTGTTCTACATCGCAATGGCCGATGGACAGTACCACCCGCTTGAGGATGAATTCTTGGCCGCCGTATCGGACATCTTTGGCCTGACGGAGCGTGAGTTCACCGCGATCCGAGCGCGTTTTGTGCCCGGCGCCGAGCCTGATTGCCACGCGGTTCTGGGCGTAGACCCAGACACCCCCCTGCCCGAAATCCGCGCCGCTTGGCGTGCCATGGTGCGTGAAAATCACCCCGACAGGATGATGGCCCGGGGCCTGCCGGAAGAGGCGATCAAACTGGCCGAAAACCGGTTGATCGCGATTAACGCCGCATGGGAGAAAATATCAAACTCCCACCCGGACGCCTAAGCGATGCGGTTGGCCACTTATAATATTGAGTGGTTTTCCAACCTGTTTACCGATGCAAATAAGCCCGACCCATCTACTGAATGGTCCGGCAGGTGGAACATCACCCGCACCGCGCAACTGACGGCTTTGAAAACAGTTTTCCATGCGATGGACGCCGATGCCGTGATGGTAATTGAGGCCCCCGATCAAGGCTCTTCTCGCGACTGCACACTGGCACTGGAACGTTTTGCGGCATGGGCTGGGTTGCGCACCACCCGGGCCGTAACCGGGTTTGAGAGCCACACACAGCAAGAAATCGCACTACTTTATGACCCCGCTGTCGTTGTGGACGCGCAGCATGACCCCCGCGAAAGCGAGGCGGCGCCAAGGTTCGATAAGAAATTCAAGCGCGATCTGGATGTGGACGACAGGCCCGAAACCGTCGTGTGGTCGAAACCGCCCTGCGAATTGGCCCTAACAACCGCGCGCGGCACGGCCCTACGACTGATCGGAGTGCATGCCAAATCCAAAGCCCCCCACGGCGCGCGCGACGATGCAGACGCCATGCGGCTGAGCATCGCCAACCGGCGCAAGCAACATGCACAATGCCTGTGGCTGCGCGCGCGGCTGGATGCGGATTTAGCGGCCGGGGATGATGTGATTGTTCTGGGCGATTTCAACGACGGGCCGGGCCTTGATCAGTTCGAAGAACTGTTCGGCCGCTCAGGGGTTGAGATCGTTTTGGGCGCTGACGGTACATACCCGCTCTATGACCCCAACGCGCTGCTTCCCCTGCGCCCCGGCGCGGCACAGGCCAGTTCTGCGCGCTTTTATAATCGGCAAACGAAGCGCTATTTTAATGCGTTAATTGATTTCGTCATGGTGTCGCCGCGACTGCGCCCGTTGACGACATGGCGCATCCTGCACCCCTTTGACGACCCCGCATGTTTTGGCGATGCGGGTTTGCGCGATGCGCTGCTTCTTGCCTCCGACCACTTTCCGGTCGTGGTGGAAATTGACATCTGAGGCGCCCAGACCCACCTTTTAGGGTATGAAACACCTCATCCTCATCGCCGCACTCACCTGCGCCAGCCCGGCTATCGCCCAAGAAACAAACGATCCGATGCAAGAGGGGCTGGACCGTTTGGGCGAAGGCAGTCGCCTGTTGATGGAAGGGCTCATGGGTGAGCTTGCGCCGTTGCTAGACGACGCGAGCGAGTTGGGTGCACAGATGGCGCCCTTTGTGGAGGAATTGCGAAAGCAGCTTGGCGACGCCTTTGAGGGCCTCAATGCATATCACCCGCCCGAAATCCTGCCCAACGGCGATATTATCCTGCGCAAAAAGCAAACGACGCCCCAACCCAAAGAGGATGAGGCGCCGATTGAAGCTCCGATTGAGCTGTGACGTTTTAGAACGGCACGCGCGTCGCGACACCGGTCTTGAGAGCCAGATCAACCACGGCTTCTGCCACGGCCAAATCCTGTAGCCCCACACCAGTACCGTCAAACAACGTCACCTCTTCGGCTGAGGTTCGGCCCGGATGTGTGCCGTTGATCACGGCGCCAATCTCACTGATGGCAGCCTCGGTGATCAGGCCGCTGCCAATCGCGTGCTGCGCTTCGCCGATCGTGATGCTTTGAGCGATTTCATCCGTGAACACCGTCGCGCGTGCCACGAGGGTGGCTTCGACCTCTTGCTTGCCTTTGGTGTCCGTACCCATGCACGCCACGTGCGTGCCGGCGGTGACTTGGGCATCATGCAGGATGGCGTCGAAGCTGGACGTGATCGAGATTATCACATCTGCCTCTACACCCAATCGATCCAAATCGACGGCCTCAAACGGCAGGCCTGCCTCGGTTGCGACAGCCTCAAGCCGACTGAGCATCTCGGGGTGGTAGTTCCAGCCGATGACCTTTTCAAATGACCGCTGTGTCAGCGCGGCGCGCATTTGAAACGCTGACTGGTGGCCCGCACCGATCATGCCCAACACTTTGCTATCCGCGCGCGCCAGATGTTTGATCGACACGGCGGATGCGGCGGCAGTACGCAGAGCAGTCAGCAGGTTGCCCCCCACCATCGCTTTGGGCCGCCCCGTATCCCGATCAAACAGGATTACGGTGGACTGGTGGTTGGTCAAGCCCTTCGCCTCATTGCCCGGCCAGTAGCCGCCGGACTTCAGGCCCAGCGCGCCGCCCGCCCGGTCAAACCCGGACTTAAAGCCGTAAAGCGCATCTGCGTGGCCAATGGCCTCCCGGATAACTGGGAAGTTATAGGCGTCTTTACGCGCCATCGCGCCAAAGATCGCCTCAACCGCGTCAAACGCCGCCTCTGGGGTCATCAGCCCGGCGATCTCTGCTTCCGGGACGATGATGATTTCATGCGATTTCATAGGGGCGCCGTCCATTCTAGAATGCCTTCCCACGCGCGGAAATCGGCCAAAGGGTTTCGACTTTGCCGTTACGCACGCCGACGTACCAGTCGTGGACGTTGCAGGTCGGGTCACAGTGACCTGGCACCAACTTCAGCTTGTCATTGACCTTGAGCACCCCATCGGGATCAGCAACAACGCCATGCTCATCCGAGCATTTGACGTACTCAACGTCATCACGACCAAAGATCACCGGCAGGCCGCTGTCGATGGACTGCGCCTTAAGGCCCGCATCAACAATCGCCTTATCAGTCTTTGCGTGGGACATCACTGACGTCAGGATGAACAGCGCATTTTCCCATTCGCCTTGGTCAATCCGGTTGCCATCAGCATCCAAAATCCGGCCATAGTCCGCATCCATAAAGGCATAGGACCCACATTGAAGCTCATTGTAGACGCCCGATGTGCCCTCAAAATAGTAGGACCCTGTGCCCCCACCGCCGACGATGTCACACTCCAGACCCTCGGCCTTGAGCGTATCGACAGCATCCTTGACCTGCGCCACGGCGATCTCAATCTTGGCTTTGCGGTCCGCATAGCTGTCCATGTGCTGCATCGCGCCCTGATAAGCCTGTAGACCCGCGAATTTCAGCCCCTCAGCGGCATCAATCGCTTTGGCGATTTCAACAACGGCAGGTGTGGTGGTTACACCGCAACGGCCCGCGCCACAGTCGATTTCCACGATGCATTCGATTTGGGTGCCGTGTTTGACCGCAGCGGCGGACAGGTCCGCAACATTGGCCACATCATCTACGCAACAGATCGCGCGGGCACCCAGCTTGGGCAGGCGCGCTAGGCGGTCGATCTTTTGTGGGTCACGTACTTGATTCGAGACCAGAACATCTTTGATCCCGCCACGTGCAAACACCTCAGCCTCGGACACCTTTTGGCAGCAGACCCCGACGGAGCCGCCCAGACATTCCTGCAACAAGGCCACATCGACAGATTTGTGCATTTTGCCATGGACCCTGTGACGCATGCCGTGCGCCTTAGCCCAATCGCCCATCTTTTTGATGTTCCGCTCCAGCGCGTCCAAATCCAGCACAAGGCAAGGCGTTTGAATATCCGCCTCATCCATACCGGGCAGTGCAGGCACGTCATAGCCTACTTCTAGATCGCTTAAGTTCATATCTTTCATCTGATGTCTCCCATAACTCATGAAGGGCGGGCGGGGGCCGCACCCAAAGATCCGCTGGTGCTCAGAGCATCCAGGGCAGTTTGTCCATATCCACATTGCCACCGGTGACGATGACGCCAACGCGTTTGCCGGCAAAGCGGTCTTTGTTCTTGAGGATCGTCGCAAGCGGCACGGCGCACGACGGCTCCATCACGATCTTCATCCGCTGCCACGTCAGTTTCATCGCATCGATGATTTCCTGCTCCGAGGCGGTTTGGATTTCGGTGACGTGGTTGCTTACGAAGTGCCACGTCAGTTCCTTGAGCGGCACCTTCAGCCCGTCTGCAATCGTGACCGGCGCATCATCGGCGATGATGTGGCCTGCCTTAAAGCTGCGATAGGCGTCATCAGCTTGCTCGGGCTCAGAGGCAATGATTTCAACCTCGGGGGCGATGTTCGACAGGGTCAGGCAGGTGCCCGAAATCATGCCGCCGCCGCCGATGGGGGCGACCATCATATCAACGCCACCGGTTTGCTCCATGAACTCGACCGAACAAGTGCCCTGCCCCGCGATCACGCGCGGATCATTGTATGGGTGCACAAAGTTGCCACCAGTGGCGGCCTGCACTTCGGCAAAGACGGCCTCACGCGAGGTGGTCGAAGGCTCACATTCCGTGATGATCCCACCGTAGCCGCGCACCGCGGCCTTTTTGGCCTCTGGCGCGGTGCGGGGCATCACGACGTTGCACGGGATACCCCGGCGGCCCGCCGCGTAGGACAACGACAACGCGTGGTTGCCGGAAGAATGCGTGCACACGCCCTTGGCCGCGTCTTCTTCGCTGAGCCCGAACACAGCGTTCGTAGCACCGCGTACTTTGAACGCACCTGCTTTTTGAAAGTTCTCACACTTAAAAAACAGCTCCGCACCGACCAGCTCATTGAAGTAGCTCGATGTCAGGACTGGCGTACGATGGATGTGCGGTTTGATCCGCTCATGCGCGGCCTTCACATCATCGAACGTCGGGATAACAAGTTCTGCCAAGTCTTTCATCCGATTTACTCCGCCGCCATGGCCTGTTGACGCGCCCCAAGCCGATACACACCCTGCGCCGCAGCAACGCCGCTGCCGAGTTGGATATCAAGACCCAGATCCACCATACACATCTCGACCGTGGCCAAACCACACAGCGCCTGCGCCTCGGTCAACATACCCAAATGGCCGATGCGGAACACTTTGCCCGCGACTTCGCCCATCCCGACGCCAAAGGCCATGTCATAGACCTCAGCCGCGTGGGTGACGATTTCACCGGCGTCAAAACCTTCGGGCGTGCGCACCGCGCTGACCGTGTCGGACTGCCATTCGGGCCGCTCAGCGCACAGCTCAAGCCCCCATGCGGCAACTGCGGCCCGGACCCCCTCAGCGATGCGGCGGTGACGGGCAAACACATTTTCCAAACCTTCTTCCAGCAGCATATCACAGGACAGCTTGAGCCCGTTCAACAACCCCACCGGGGGGGTGTAGGGATAGCCATTCACGGCGTAGCCTTTTTGCATATCGCGCAGGTCAAAGAACGTACGCGGCAGCTTGGCTGTCGCCATGGCGCCCAAGGCCCGCTGGCTCACGCCGACAATTGCCAAGCCCGCTGGCAGCATAAAGCCTTTTTGCGAACCGGTGACCGCGATATCCACGCCCCATGCGTCCATTTCAAAGTTCATGGACCCGATGGAGCTGACCCCATCGACCAACAGCAGCGCAGGGTGCGCGGATGCATCCATCGCCGCCCGTAGGCCCGCAATATCCGACACAACACCGGTCGCTGTTTCATTGTGGGTGGCCAGAACAGCCTTGATCCGGTGTTCGGTGTCTTGCGCCAATACCTCGGCATAGCGATCCACCGGTAGGCCCTGCCCCCATGCGGTGTCCAACACGATCACGTCCAGTCCGTGGCGTTCACACATATCAATCCAGCGGTGCGAAAACATTCCGTTGCGCCCGACAAGGACCGTATCGCCGGGGCTGAGCGTGTTGGTTAGCGCCGTTTCCCAGCCACCCGTTCCCGTTGATGGAAACACGAACACTTCGGCGGACGTTGTCTTGAGTACCTTTTTCACACCCTCAAGCGCGGGGTGCAAAATGCCAGCAAAAGCCGCGGACCGGTGGTCCAGCGTGGGCATGTCGCAGGATTTACGCAGAACTTCGGGCATATTCGTCGGGCCCGGGATGAAAACAGGGTTTTGGCTAATCATTGAGAATTCCTCCACTTCCCCTACAGGTCTAACGAGCCATACGACCCCGGTCTATTTTTTTGAAAAAGTATTTCATTTATGCGAATCAAGGAATTATCTCGCGATTTTAAAGGCTTGTATTTTTCAAATTGCGATATACTTTTTCAACAAGCGAAAAATAATCATTGGAACCCCTCATATGAAGTCGAAACGCGGACGTCCCAAGGCCTTTCACGACACCACAGAGCAGAACACCATTCAGTCGCTGGACCGCGCCCTGCATGTGGTTAATTACGTCGCTAAAAGCCCGGATCGCAGCCTAACCGAGATCGCCACCGCGTTGGAGCAATCACCGGCCACCGTGTACCGCGTGTTGGTCACACTTGCGGGCCATCAGATGGTAGAAATAGACCCGGCGGAGCAAACTTGGCACATTGGTGCGGGTGCATTTCGGCTGGGATCGGCGTTTTTGCGGCGCAGTTCACTGGTTGAACGCGCCCGCCCCGTGATGCGCCAGCTGATGGAACGCACCGGCGAGACCGCCAACATCGGGATCGAGAAAAACGGTCGCGTCTTGTTTTTGGGGCAAGTCGAAACGCACGAAAGCATCCGGGCCTTTTTTCCGCCGGGCACGCAGGCGCCGATGCATACGTCGGGTATCGGCAAAGCGATCCTTTCGCATTTTGAAGCAGACCGTGTGCAAACGATCTTTGAGAGTGAAGCAGAAACACAGTTCACAGCTCACTCTCTCGGGACGCTGGACGCGCTGGCGGCTGACCTTGCAGCGACCCGAACGCGCGGCTTTGCGGTGGACAACGAAGAGCGGACTTTGGGGATGCGCTGCATTGCAGCACCGATTTTCAATTCTGAGGGCGAGGCCATCGCCGGCTTGTCCATTTCAGGGCCGGTGGTGCGGATTTCAGAGGACCGCATCCCCGAGATCAGCCGCGCAGTCACACAAGCGGCTTACAAATTGACGGAGGCGATTGGTGGCCCAGCCATTCCCATCGAATCGTAGGCAACCATCGGTTAAGATTGGGTAATATTTTGGTGCCCTTGCCTATTATGATTGCATGTTTCGGGCGCATACCGCCCGAATATTGAGCATTTAGCCTCGGCATGCGGTGTCATTTTGCAGGTGCAGCAAAAATCTTTGAAAATTATGCAGTCGCAGCATTGACCCGCCTGCACTGAGGCCCAATATTGACGTTATCAAGCACGGAACAGCTTCTCCTCCTCCCTTGCCTGTTCTTGTGTCTTGCAGGACTACGCGGCTCCTTCGAACGCATATTTCGCGCTTCGTCGGAGCCGCATTTTTCCCCAAACCAATTCAATATTGGCAATCGTGGGTATCAGCCGTTAGGCTGAGATATGCTCACGCCCCTGACAACACTGCCGAACATTGGGCCCGCCATGGCGGATATGCTTGCAAAAGCCGGCATTCACGACGCAGAGACTTTGCGCGATTTAGGCACTGATGCGGCCTACGGGGCGCTACTGCGCGGCGGCAAACGCCCGCATTTTATCCCGTTTTATGTGATTGAAATGGCGTTACAGGGGCGACCGTGGAACGATTGCAAAGGCCGCGAAAAGGACGCGTTGCGCGTTCGATTTGAGGCCGTAAAGGCCGCCAATCATGACACCGACCGGGCCGCGTTTGAGGCGGTCATGGATGCAATCGGCGTGGTTGACCGACCCTAAAATGCAAAACGGCGCCCATAGGCGCCGCCTTTTTTCAGTTTCAGAGCGTCAGGCGCTTTAGCCAACCAGCTCAAGACCCGAGAAGAAGTATGCGATTTCTTCTGCGGCTGTGTCTTCGCCGTCGGAGCCGTGAACCGAGTTTTCGCCGATAGAAAGCGCGAACTCTTTGCGGATGGTGCCTTCGGCGGCTTCTGCTGGGTTGGTTGCGCCCATAACTTCGCGGTTTTTCGCGATGGCGTCTTCACCTTCAAGAACTTGAACAACGATTGGCTCAGAAATCATGAATTCACACAGTTCGCCAAAGAAGGGGCGCTCTTTGTGGACGCCATAGAACGTCTGAGCTTGGGCCAGCGTCATTTGGATACGCTTGGACGCAACGACGCGCAGGCCAGCGGCCTCGAACTTGGCGACGATTGCGCCAGTCAGGTTGCGTTTGGTGGCGTCGGGTTTGATGATGCTGAAAGTGCGCTGAATGGCCATGGGTCATACTCCGGGGTTAATTGTCTCGCGCGCCTTAGCACTGGCGGACGCGGATGGAAAGCCAGATGAAATCACCTGTGCGCCTGCAATTGACAAGCCCACGCGCCCGCGTCACACCGCCCCCATGCTCCAAATCTCCGATCTTTCGTATTCTATCGCTGGCCGCCCCCTGTTTGAGGGCGCGACCGCGACCATTCCCGCTGGTCACAAAGTGGGCCTTGTTGGCAAAAACGGCGCAGGTAAAACCACCCTGTTTCGTTTGATCAGGGGGGAATTGGCGCTCGATTCTGGCGCGTTGTCTTTGCCCAGCAAGGCGCGCATTGGCGGCGTCGCACAAGAGGTCCCCTCCTCATCCACGTCGCTGATCGACACGGTGCTGGCCGCCGATACCGAGCGCGCGTCATTGATGGCAGAGGCTGACACAGCCACCGACCCCGGCCGCATCGCCGAGGTGCAGGCCCGCCTGGCCGACATCGACGCATGGTCCGCCGAGGCACGCGCCGCGACCATTCTGCGCGGGTTGGGCTTTTCGCCCAGTGACCAATTGCGCCCTTGTTCGGATTATTCGGGCGGCTGGCGGATGCGCGTGGCCCTTGCGGGCGTGCTGTTTGCCCAGCCTGACCTGCTACTGCTCGATGAGCCGACCAACTATTTGGATCTTGAGGGCGCATTGTGGCTAGAGGCATATCTGGCCAAATACCCCCACACGGTGTTGATCATTTCGCACGACCGCGGCCTGTTGAACCGCGCTGTGGGCGGCATCCTGCACTTGGAAAACAAAGAACTTACTTATTACCAAGGTCCCTACGACCAGTTCGCGCGCCAGCGCGCCGAGCGGTTGTTGATCCAAGCCGCCGAAGCCAAGAAACAAGCCCTGCGCCGGGACCATCTGCAAAGCTTTGTGGACCGTTTCAAGGCCAAGGCATCTAAGGCGAAACAAGCCCAATCGCGGGTCAAAATGTTGGAAAAGATGACCCCTATCACCGCGCCCGAAGAAGCGCGGCAGATGGTGTTCACCTTCCCCACCCCCGAGGAGCTTTCCCCCCCGATTGTGCGCCTTGAAGGGGCATCAACCGGGTATGGCGGCGTTGAGATTTTGCGCCGTATGGACCTGCGGATTGACCAAGACGACCGCATTGCTTTGCTGGGCAAAAACGGCGAAGGGAAATCCACGCTTTCCAAGCTGTTATCCGACAAACTTAGTGTGATTGAGGGCAAGCGCACAGCATCCTCCAAGCTTCGGATCGGGTATTTTGCGCAGCACCAAGTGGACGAACTTCACATCGAAGAAACCCCGCTTCAGCACATTCAACGCGTCCGCCCCGGCGAAATGCCGCCCAAGCTGCGCGCGCGGCTGGCGGGGTTTGGCTTGATGGCCGATCAAGCCGACACCGAAGTCGGTCGCCTTTCTGGCGGGCAAAAGGCGCGTCTGTCTTTGCTGCTGGCCACGATTGATGCCCCCCATCTGCTGATCCTCGATGAGCCGACAAACCACCTAGACATCGAAAGCCGCGAAGCGCTGGTTGAGGCGTTGACTGCGTATTCCGGCGCGGTGGTTTTGGTCAGCCACGACATGCACCTGCTTAGCCTTGTGGCGGACCGGCTGTGGCTCGTCAAAGACGGCAACGTCGCCCCCTATGAGGGCGATCTGGAAAGCTACCGCGCGCTATTGCTGCAAAAAGATGCCAAGCCCCAAAAGCCCGGCAAAACGGACAAACCAAAGGCGCCCAAACCGTCCCGCGATCAAATCCTCGCGCTGAAATCCGAGCTGCGCAAATGCGAAGAACGGGTCAGCAAGATCGGCCAGATGCAGGATAAACTCGCCAAAAAGCTGGCTGATCCCGCCTTGTACGAAGACGACAAAAAGGGCGAGCTGGAGACATGGAACAAGAAATACGCCGAAGTTATGGACGGGCTTGATCGCGCTGAGGCCATGTGGCTCGCGGCGCAAGAAAAGCTAGACGCCGCCCAAAAACGCGCATGAGGCAGCCATGACCCAAGCCGAAGCCATCACAGCCTTTGTGGCCTTGTTTGTGGTCATCGACCCCGTTGGGTTGGCCCCATTGTTCATCGCGCTGACACGTGGGGCAGCCCCCCGTGTGCGGTTTATCATCGGGGCACGCGCTGTGGCGGTGGCTGCTGCACTTTTGCTGTTGTTCGGCCTTGCTGGTGAATCGGTACTTGAGTTCCTCGGCATTTCCCTGCCCGCATTTCAGATCGCGGGGGGCATTTTGCTGTTCCTAACAGCGCTCGACATGCTGTTCGACCGCCGCACCAAGCGGCGCGAGGATCAGGCGCATACGCTGGAAGAAGACCCCTCGATCTTTCCCCT
>NZ_CEZFMW010000039.1:0-27629 GCF_982993085.1 Thalassobacter sp.
TGAAACTCTTGCGCTTTGGCCCCAAGGGCCAAGAAAAACCCGGCGTTTTGGACGCAGACGGCAACGTCCGTGATGTGTCTGCGCATGTGACCGATTTTGCGGGTACATCGGTCTCGCTTGAGGCGCTTGAGGCCCTGCGCGCAATTGATGTGAACAGCCTGCCAGTGGTGGCTGAGCCTGGGCGCATTGGGTCCTGCTTGGCGTCGGTGCCGAACTTCTTTTGCGTCGGCCTGAACTACGCCAAGCATGCCGAAGAAACCGGTGCAGAGCCGCCCAAGGAACCTATCCTGTTCTCCAAAGCTTCGTCGGCTTTGTCCGGTCCGTTTGATCCGGTGATCATTCCACGCGGTTCTGTCAAAGGCGATTGGGAGGTTGAGCTGGGTGTCGTGATTGGACGCACTGCGCTTTACGTTTCCGAGGACGATGCGTTGGACTATGTGGCAGGCTATTGCACCATCAACGACGTGTCTGAGCGTGAGTTCCAGATCGAAAAGGGTGGCCAGTGGGTCAAGGGTAAATCCGCCCCGACCTTTGGCCCCACCGGCCCTTACCTTGTGACCGCCGATGAGGTTGCCGACCCACAAGCCCTGCGCGTGCAGCTGGCGTTGAATGGCGAAACGGTGCAGGATTCCAGCACCGACGACATGATCTTTACGGTCCGCGAAATCGTATCCTATATGAGCCAATTCATGGAACTTCAGCCCGGCGATATCATTGCCACTGGTACGCCATCGGGCGTGGGTATGGGCATGAAGCCCCAACGCTTCCTCAAGCCCGGCGATGTGATGGAGGTTGAAGTTGAAGGACTTGGCCGCCAGCGTCAGGTCGCGCAAGCCGCTGAATAAGGCATCGCTATTCGGGAACTAGACATGGAAACACACGGTCCGAAGCGGCCGTGTGTTTTGCGTTTGGATGGTTAGTGGATCAGAGAGCCGCCGTTTACGTCCACCTCGGACCCTGTGACATATGCCGACAGGTTTGACGCAAGAAACAGGGCGCATCCGGCCACGTCTGCGGCGGTGCCTGCCCTGCCCATTGGAATACCATCCAACACAGATTGTCGCATTTCGGGCGTGAGTTTGCCCGCCGTGATGTCGGTGTCGATAAAGCCCGGGCAGATCGCATTGGCACGGATGCCTGCGGGTGCCAGTTCGCGCGCCATCGCTTTGGTCAGTCCCAGAATGCCGGCTTTGGCCGCTGAATAATGCGGCCCACCAAAGATACCGCCGCCCCGCTGAGCCGAAACTGAGGACATGTTCACAATGCTGCCATTCGCGTGTTCGCGCATGTGGGGGATCAACGCCTGTGACATATAAAGCGTCCCGCGCAGGTTCACGTCTAGTACGGCGTCGTAATTTTCGGGGGCGATCTCCATCAGCTTGAGCGGCTGAGTAATGCCTGCGTTGTTCACCAGAATGTCAATTTGACCGAGCGTGCCGATCAGTTCTTTGACGACGGACAGGCAGGCGGTTCGGTCGGTGACATCGCATGCACGGGCGATGTGGTTTTGGCCGGGCAGGTCGGCTGCGGCTGCTTGGGCTTGGCCCGCTTCTAGATCAAGGATCACCACTCGTGCGCCATGCTCGGCAAATAGGGTCGCTGTCGCTTTGCCCAAGCCGCGCGGGCTGGCCGCGCCGGTGATGATTGCTGTCTTATTGGCAAGCAGTTGGGTCATGTGGTGTCCTTTGGTCGTGACCTCAAAATCGGTTCATTCAGAAAGCCAGTTTTTGACAGAGGCGCAGACCGCATCCACCGTCAGGCCGTATTGTTGATGCAGTGTCGGTAAAGCGCCCGCATCAAGGAATTCATCCGGCAGGCCGATTTGACGGAACGGTACATACACGCCTGCGCGCATCAGTGTGGCGGCAACGGCCTCTCCCAAGCCTCCGGTGACTGAGTGGTTCTCAGCCGTCACAACCAATCGTCCGCCCTTACGCGCCTCATGCGTGATAGTTTCGGCGTCCAGCGGTTTGATCGTAGGCGAATGCAGAACAGCGCAGGATATCCCATCGCGGGCGAGCGCTTTGGCAGCATCCAGAACTCGCATTGTCATAAAGCCCGACGCGATGAACAAAACGTCAGTCCCATCGTGGATCATCTGCGCCTTGCCGAGTTTGAATTGGTAGTCGTATTCGCCCAGCACATTTGGCACTTGGCCACGTAGCAGCCGCATGTAGACCGGACCCGGGTGGTCGGCGATGGCGTGGGTGGCTTGCATCGTGTCGATCGCATCGCAGGGGTCCAGCACCGTCAGATTGGGCATGCCACGCATGATTGCCAAGTCTTCGGTGGCCTGATGGCTAGGGCCATAGCCCGTGGTCAGTCCCGGAAGCGCACAGCAGATTTTGACAGGCAGATTTTCTTCGGCGATTGCCATGCAGATGAAATCATACGCTCGGCGCGCCGCAAATACGGCGTAGGTGGTGGCAAAGGGGGTAAACCCCTCTCGGGCTAGGCCTGCGGCGGCCGACACCATCACCTGTTCCGCCATGCCCATCTGATAAAACCGGTCCGGGTGCGCATTCGCAAAGACGTGCAGATCTGTGTATTTAGATAGATCCGCAGACAGCCCAACGATGTCATCCCGCGTTTGAGCGAGTTCCGTCAAGGCATGACCGAAGGGGGCCGCAATCGTCTCACGCCCCTCTGCGTCGAGCGAGGCGATCATCGCGGATGTCGCCAGCCGTGTGTCGGGTGCCTTGCGTGGAGCGTACTTGGATTTACGCCGGGAGTGGGGCGGGATCAGTTCGCTCATGTCGGTTTCCCCTCATCCAAAATCTGGAGTGCCTTGGACCATTCCTCTGGCTCGACCCGCACAAAGTGGGCCATCTCTCGGGCTTCTAGAAAGGGTACACCTTTGCACATCTGGGTACGGCAGATGATGACGCGTGGCTTTGGATCGGTCAGCGCGCGCGCTGCATCAAAAGCCGTGACCAGAGCATCTAGGTCATTGCCGTCCACCTCTTGGGCGTGCCATCCGAACGCCTCCCATTGGGGGGCTTGTGGTCCAGAGGCCAATGCATCGGTCGTTTTGCCATCGGCCTGCTGATCGTTGAAATCCACGATGCAGATCAGGTTGTCGAGCTGCCATTGCACTGCTGACATCACGGCTTCCCAAGTTGAGCCTTCACCAAGCTCGCCGTCGGACATCATGTTGTAGACAAACGCTGGGTTGTGCTTGCGCTTTAGCCCCATCGCGGCGCCTACTGCGATGCCTAGCCCATGCCCAAGGGAGCCGCCTGTGATCTCCATTCCTGGGGTATAGGCTGCCATGCCTGACATCGGCATACGGCTATCGTCCATGCCATATGTGCCGATCTCGTCATCGGGCAGAATTCCGGCTTCCATCAGGGCTGCATAAAGTGCAATCGCGTAGTGGCCGATGGACAGGTAAAACCGGTCGCGCCCTTCCCATTCCGGGTCTTGGGGGCGGTAGTTTAGGGCGTGGAAGTAACTGACCGCCAGTAAATCTGCGGCGCCCAAGGCCTGCCCGATGTAGCCTTGGCCCTGTACCTCGCCCATCAAAAGGGCGTTTCGGCGGATTGCCCAAGCGCGCTGCGCAAGGCTGACGTTAGGAAGGTTCGATTGGGGCGTGTCGGTCATGAGGCGGACATTCCGGTTGCCTAAATTCTATGCGGAGGGAACCACCACTCTGGGCTTTTGGCAATCAAAATTTGGTATACCATTTGTGATTTCGCGTAAGTCCCCCATCGCATCATTTTATGAGGCATCGAGGGGAGGGTAGGTGAAACACCGATATGGTGACCCCGGCAGGATTCGAACCTGCAACCTGCCCCTTAGGAGGGGGCTGCTCTATCCAGTTGAGCCACGGGGCCTGCGGTGGGATCATTACCTCCCAAAGATCACCCTCGCCAGTTTATTTTTGTGCGCATGCCCTCAAGGCCGGCTTTCGCTTGATCAGCACGTGCCTATAGCGCTAACAAAATAGGGCAGAGTACAAGGAATACCTCATTGGCAGGACGCAATGGCGACGAGCGGCGCGGGCAGTTAACACTTCGGGATGTCTCGGAGGCATCGGGCGTATCAGAAATGACCGTCAGCCGAGTGCTACGCAATCAGGGTGATGTCTCTGCGAAGACACGTGAAAAAGTTCTCGAAGCGGCGCGGATGCTGGGCTATGTGCCCAATAAAATCGCCGGCGCCCTAGCGTCCAATCGAGTGAACTTGGTTGCGGTCATTATTCCGTCCATGAGCAACATGGTGTTCCCCGAGGTCTTGGCGGGGATTAACGAACAGCTCGAAGGCACAGATCTACAGCCCGTCGTCGGTGCTACGTACTACGATCCGGAAAAAGAAGAAAAAGTTCTGTATGAAATGCTGTCATGGCGCCCGTCCGGCGTTGTGATTGCGGGGCTGGAGCATTCGGAGGCCTCTCGCGCCATGCTCGCCAATGCGGGCTGCCCTGTTGTTGAGGTCATGGATGTGGACGGTGAGCCGGTCGATGTGGCGGTGGGGATTTCTCATTGGCGTGCGGGCTATGAAATGGGTCAGGAAATTCTCGGCCGTGGGTATCGGCGGATTGGTTTTATGACGACGACCTCCGAAGGCGATCACCGTGCGCGCAAGCGGATGGAGGGGCTGGAGCGCGCCTTGGGCGAAGCCGGCGTGACCCTTGCGGATCAGATTTTCTATTCGGGCAACTCCGGTTTTGCCAAAGGTCGTGAGATGACGAATGAAATGCTTACTCGGACCAAAGATCTCGACTTTTTGTATTATTCCAATGATCTGACGGGGGCTGGTGGATTGCTTTACTGCCTTGAGCAGGGTCTGGATGTGGGGGGCGATCTGGGGCTGGCAGGGTTCAATGGCTTTACGCTGCTAGAAGGATTGCCGCGCGTTTTGGCGACCACAGAAAGCTGTCGTCGTGAAACCGGGATTGAAGCCGCACGCATCATCGCGGGCCAGCATGTGTTTGAAGCGGGCACGGACCGGCGCATTGAACTAAAGCCAACGATCCGCGCAGGCGATACGATGCGGCCTAAGCTTTAGCTATCAGCCGCCATGAAATTCAGCATTGCGGAAGGTTCACAGCCAACCCGCCAAGGCTGGTTTCTTTATATTTCATGTTCATATCCAGCCCGGTCTGGCGCATGGCCTCGATGCAATTGTCCAGCGGCATAAAGTGTGTGCCATCACCGCGCAGGGCCAGCGACGCGGCTGACACAGCTTTGATCGCGCCAAGACCGTTGCGTTCGATACAGGGCACCTGAACAAGCCCGCCAGCTGGATCACAGGTCATACCCATATGATGCTCTAGCGCGATTTCGGCCGCATTTTCGATTTGCTCATTCGTGCCACCTAGGGCGGCGCATAGCCCGGCCGCCGCCATTGCAGATGCGCTACCGACTTCACCTTGGCACCCGACCTCGGCCCCCGATATAGAGGCATTATGTTTGATCAGACCACCGATCGCAGAGGCTGTCAGAAGGAAAGTGAGCAGCCCCTCTTCGGTCGCGCCAATACAATGATCGCGGTAGTAGCGCAGCACGGCAGGCACGACCCCGGCGGCTCCATTCGTGGGTGAGGTGACAACGCGGCCACCTGCGGCGTTTTCCTCATTCACGGCCATAGCATAGACCGATAGCCAGTCATTCACGACATGAGGTTGAGCTAGGTTTTGCCCGGACTCTTGTTGCAGTTGTTCATGGATCGCCTTCGCGCGGCGTTTGACCGACAGGCCGCCGGGCAAAATGCCGTCCATCCGCAGCCCGCGTTCGATGCAGCCGTCCATGGCTCCCCAAATTTCACTCATACGTCGATCAAGCGTTTGAGCATCCATGTGGCTGACCTCATTGGCCCACTTCATCTGGGCAATGGACTTGCCGCTTTTCGCACCCATCGTGAGCATTTCTTCGGCGGAGCCAAAGGGAAAGGGGTAGCCCGCTTCTTCTTTTTCGGCGTGAAATTCGTCCGCACCGCCATGTTTGCTGGCTGCAAGCTCGGCTTCGGTCATTACAAAACCGCCGCCGATCGAGTAATACGTTTCCTGCATATAAAGGAGACCAGAAGTGTCAAAAGCCTTGAGTATCAGGCCGTTGGCGTGTCCTTCAAGGGCGGGGCCGTAGTCAAAAACAAGATCTGCGTCGGGATCAAATGCTAGGGTGGGCAGCCCTTCGGGTGACAGCGTTTTTTGCGTGCGTAACTTGGCCTCAAGTGCCTCAGCCGCGTCGGGATCAAGTGTATGCGGCAGAAAACCCATCAGCCCAAGGATAACCGCGCGATCCGTCGCGTGTCCCTTGCCTGTAAACGCCAGCGAGCCGTGTAGCGATGCCGCAACCGAAGCCAGTTCGCCAGCACCGGGTTCCTTTTCGCGGCCACCGCGCAAATCGTCCAAGAACCGCGCAGCCGCTGTCATTGGACCCATCGTGTGGGAGGATGATGGCCCAACGCCGATTTTGAAAATGTCGAAAATACTTAGAAACATGGCGCTTCCTCCCGTGCGAAGACTAAGGCGCATGTCCTGAAAAATGGTCGCTCTGAGCGACGTTTTTCACGCCTCGTGCGACGGAGTGGGGTCATTCCATTGGCCAATTTTCCAGCGATTATGCAGCCAGTGCCACTGCCCAGGCGCGGCTCGGACCTGGGCTGTGAGCCGGTCATTAAAAGTCTGCATCATTTCGCGCGCGTGGGTATGCGGAATAGGCTCTTCGGCGATAATTTCAAAACCATCGCGCGTGCGTTTGGAAAAAATTGGAACAAGAGGCAGGTCATACCGCAGAGCCATTTGCGCCGCTGACAAAGAAGTTACAGCGGGATGCCCCATAAACGTTAGCGTGGTGCCGTCTTGAATATATTGATCCATCAAAAGGGCAATAAATCCACCCGACCTAATGTGTTTGATCATGTTGCGGTTGCCAGCAGAACCACGCGCAATAATGGGGGCGCCCCCGGCTTTGATCCCGCGGCGAAAGAGAGGCTCATAGTGAGGGTTATTGTTGGGCCGATAAAGGGCGCCCGTCTCAAGGCCTTGGGCCTTGAGAGCATGTCGGATTGCTTCCCATTGACCGAAATGGCCAGAAACGATTATGGCGCCTTTTCCTGTCGCGCGTGCTGCGTGCAGAGAGTCTAAGCCCGGGCCATTGATCGGTATCGTCTCAGCTTGTGCCGCAAATTCTTGATTGAATAGAATTTCTGTGAGTGTTCGGCCAGTGTTGCGTGCAACTTGTCCCAAGATTTGGCGCCGCTGAGCCTCGTCCATGTCTGGGAACACACGATGCAGGTTATCTCCAGCTCGTCGTCGCAAGCTTGGCACAAGATGAATGGCGGCATTAGTCATGTGCCCGGCAAGAGCCGTGCGAAGTCGAAGCGGCAATATTTTGGCTAGGCTTAGAAAACAGCGAATGAGAATGGCCTGTATGCGGTAGTTTGCGTTCTTTAGGCTCGGAGCTGGTGATCGTTTAGTGCTCGCGCGGCGTACAGCCCAGCGATATTTCGCACGATGAAATTCACGTGCAATCCGCTCAGCATTGCTTTTCCTGCGCTTTTGAATGGTAGTGCCGCCAATACGATCGGATACTTCGGAAATGCCAGACGGAGCGACCACCACCAAAGACTGGCCGGTGGCTACTGTTAGTTGCATGAATGAATCTACAGGGCGATCGATCATCTTGGAAGCCGCCAGCAAACGCGCGGCAGCGGACTTTGAGATTATGGCTGCTGTCGTGCGTAACATCGTGATGCGAGGCCTCACCACTTGTACGTCTTGCATTTGTGCAAGAACTGTTGCGCCATGTGGTGCAGGTCGTGTTTGGAATTGGATTACACCGAAGTCGTCAATACAGGTTTGTGCTAGCTCAAGAGCGGGTCCGAAGGTCTCAAGGTCTATCGCTGCATCATCTTCAATGACTAGCGCCGCATCTAAGTCTTCATCCACAATCTTCTGCCAAATGGCGCGATGGCTTTTGTAACAGGCAATCTCACCCTTAGAGAGCTCAAAGGGATAGTGAGGTCGCAAATGGCTTTTTCGCACAACGTTGGAGTATAGCGTATCGTGATCAAGTGCGGCGCCATCTATTGCAGGAAACACCTCGGTGGGTATCGGCAAGGCGGCAATCAAGTCCGCGACAATGGGTTTACGAGCCGTCGCGCGTTCTAGGTGAATAATGTAGGCCTTGATGTTCATGCGCTCGCAGCCTCTCCCCACAACTCTTGGTATACTGCGTCGATACCGTCGATCTCTTGTTTCGCGCTGTGACGGGTGCAAGCGACGTCTAGAGCGTGACTAGACATGCGCGCCAGTTCTTTGGGGTTATTCAAAAGAGATTGAATGGCCTGCGCCGCCCTCTCACTGTCACCAACCGGCACAACTATACCGGCTCGGCCTGCATCACTAAATGTTTCGAAATACCCTGTATCTGATCCTACGAACGGGATCCCACAGGCCATAGCCTCTAGCGGGGCCATGCCGTAGCCTTCGTAACGTGGTAAGGCTGCCAGAAGGCTAAGTGCAGGCAGGATTTTTTGTAGCGATTCAGGAGGTATTTCCCCTGTGAAAATGATCCGCTCTGATAGGCCTGCTGCTGCAATTTTTTTCTTCAGACTACCGGCAAATGCGGTATCTTTTGCAGCGATTTTGCCGATGATCAAGGCCACTGTGTCAGATGTGTTTGGGAGCAGTTTTAGGAGTGTATCCACAAAAACATCGCTACCCTTCTCCGGGCGAATCCGTCCGACAGAAGCAATACCCCGCGTCCCGCCAAATCCCAATTCTCTCCAAGCTGAGGCGCGATTTCCTGCAGGCTCAAAAAGATCGGTATCTACTCCGTATGGGACGATCGCACGAACGTTTGAGACATAGGTTGCGGCCGCATTCGTCGTCGCAATTATGGCATCCATACGAGAAATCAGCCATCGGGAATATGCAGAATGCCGTCGCTGCGCAGCGGAGGTGAAGACGATCCGGATCGGCAAGCGCAGGACATCGCGTGCCCAAATCGCTACACGCATTTCAGGGTTACGTCGCACATGCCAAATCACGGGTTTCTGGGCAATGCGGCACAGTTTGCGCGCCTCTCTAAGGGGCGTCGGCGTCGGGCAACCGGGTAATGCGGCTCCAACAAGTCGGAGATCGTACCGCTGCATTTGACCACGAACGACAGTCGCCGCAGTCGCGGACACCCCGGTAAAGTTCGGGTTGAAATTGGTAACAATAAGCGCAGGCGAAGACATGGTTGAGCTATGACCTATCCCTTCTTATTTTACCAGCCTGAGGCGGCTTGGCGCTGCGATGCTAGGGGTGCTACAAAGATGTACGCCATGAAAAGGATGAGTTCTTGAGATGATCACTGTTCGCTTGCTGGGAGGTCTTGGGAATCAGTTATTTCAGTACGCCACTGGGCGTGCTCTTTCTTTACGATTGGGCGTGCTCTTTCTTTACGATTGGGCGTGCCGCTCGCAATAGATGACCGTGAAGCAAAGCGCGCTGAGCATGCTTGGCTGCAGCCTGCTCTTCATCACTTTGATACCAAAGTGCAAAGCGAGGCATCTTTGCAGCCAGATCGTACACAGCGACTAAGATATGCCGCATGGCGCGCATTTGGTCGATCACCTCAATTTTTGTGGGAAACTGATTTGGGCTTTAATACGACCATTTTGAACGCAGGCGACAATGTATATTTGCACGGCTACTTCCAAAGCGAGCTCTATTTCCAGGATTGTGAAGCGCAAATCCGCGATGATTTTAAGGTTGTGACACCGCCAAGCGCGGAGAATGCAGATTGGCTTGCGCGCCTTGGTGAAACGTCCGGAGCGACTGCTGTGCACTTGCGAAGAGGCGACTACGTGGCGGACGCCAAGGCGGCTGCGACCCATGGCAGTGTTGGGCCTGACTACTATGCACGGGGCATTGCACAGTTGGAGGCGCGTTTAGGCCGAGAGCCTGAGCTTTTCGTGTTTTCCAACGATCCAGATTGGTGTCGAGAGACGCTGGTTCTGCCGCGTCCATTTACCGTAATAGGGCATAATTCAGCAGATGATCATTATGAAGACCTGCGCCTCATGGCTGCTTGCCAGCATCACATTATTGCCAATTCTACATTCTCTTTGTGGGGTGCCTGGCTTGGCGCATCATCGACGCAGAAGGTCGTTGCACCCGCGCAATGGTTTGGTGTGAATGCGCGCCAAAACCCCGACATTCTGCCCAACCATTGGCTTGCGATTTGATCGCTTAATCCTGGCCGTCAAACTGCAGGGCGCTGAGTTGGGTATAGAGCCCGCCTTTGCTGAGCAATTCGTCGTGAGTACCCCGCTCTGCCACACGGCCCTCACTTAGAACAAGGATTTGATCGGCGGCTCGGATGGTCGAAAGCCTGTGGGCAATCACCAGTGTCGTGCGATTTGCGGATAGACGTTCCAACGCAGCCTGCACCAAAGCTTCGGATTTGGTGTCTAGGGCCGACGTGGCTTCGTCCAGCAGGAGGATTGGAGTGTCGCGAAGGATGGCGCGCGCGATGGCTATTCGTTGCCGCTGTCCACCGGACAGATTGGAACCGCGCGGCCCAGCGGGACTGTCGAGGCCATCGGGCAAGTCACCTATGAAATCGGCAACATGTGCGGCCTCTATCGCAGCCATGATCTGATCTTCGCTCACATCGGTTCGGCCCACGAGGATGTTTTCCCGCAGAGTTTCGTCAAAGAGCAGTGTTTCTTGGGAGACCACTGAAATTAAGCTGCGCAGGTCCTCTAAGGGCCAGCTGCGGATATCCTCGCCACCCAAGCGAACCGTGCCCGACTGTGGATCAGCCAGCCGGGTCAAAGCGTTAAAAATTGTGCTTTTCCCGGCGCCAGACAGACTAACGAGAGCCGTTGTCTTGCCTGCCGGAGCCGTGAAATTGAGCCCGCGTAGGACGGGCGTATCGGCATATGAAAGGCTCACATCGTCAAAATGTACGTCCAGAGCCGCAGGCGTTGCGGGTGCCTTAGTGGCGGCAGTAATGGTCGGCTGAGTGTCGAGTAGGTCATAGATGCGCGTCAAACTCGCCATCATAATCTGGTACATGCCCGCGAGGTTCGCGAGCCTTCGGATCGGCTGAAATGCGAGGGCCATTGCCGCAAAGAACGACATGAACTCACCTATGGTTTTTTCGCCCGAAATAATCTGTTGCCCGCCGTAGAGCATCACCGCAAAGAACCCAAAACCAACCGACAAATCCACGATGCCGGGGATAGTTGCGTTGCCGGCCTGTGTCTTGACCGAGGCAGTGATGTGCTCAGCCGTGACGCTGCGAAAGCGGCTTTTTTGGTAGGCTTCCATCGTGTTCAGTTTGATGGGGGTGATCCCGTGGAAAATCTCATCTAGGCGTGTGGTGCGGCGACCGGCGATATCACGCAAAGCAAAGCTTTTCTTGCGGATATAACGCTGCACGATCAGGGAAGGCACCATTAAAAGCGGCGCGCCGATAACGGCCACAAGTGTCCACATTGGGTCCACGAGGATGGCTACAATCATCAGTGATATTAGCGCGATGGTGTCTCGACCTGCCCCTAGGATGAGCGTGTTCCATGTGTGCTGAATGGCCAAGACGTCGCCTTGGACCCGCTCGATCAAGACACCGGGTGGGTTGGCTTGATAAAACGCATTATCGAGGTTCAGGGTATGGGCCAGCAGGTCCTCTTGTAGAGCGCTGGAGGTCCGAAATGACACCGATGCCATGATGATCCGTTGGGTCATACCGGCAATGGCGCGTGCTGCGAACAAACCAAAAATTCCGAGCCCGACCCAAAAAACCAGATCACTGCGGCCCGCTACGAAAACCTCATCGAACATGGGCTCTAGCATGTAGCTGAGCGCGCCCAATGTGCTGCCTTCGATGATCATCAAAACGGCGGCTAGCATCAGCCACGGCAAATGCTTGCGCAGGTAGCTGTGCCACAGGCGGGCGAAAGGATGGCGTTGGGGTTCAGAAGTCACGGTGATGTCACGGGTGTCCTTGGGTTGCGTCGGCTTACCCGTTTCTGCGGCGCGCGCCAAGTGGTGCAGCGCCCGCGCGCGGTCAGGGGGCTTTGGGGGGCGTCTTGCGCTCATCGTGTTCTGGTCGCAGGCCATAGGGTGCTGCCAGCGCCCAAACATGATCGGGTATCATGTGTTTCATACGGGCAGGGGCCGCGCGGCGTAGATGCAAGATCGTTTCAACCGCTTTCATTTCCAGCCGAGCCTTGGCGAATTCCCGGCCTTTGGGGCCGATCCGAGGCTGGAGAAACGACACGATTGGCCGGACCCAATCGGGCATCCGCCGCAGAGGTAAGCCACCTGCGGCACGTGCCGTGTTCTCGGCAAATCCCTTGACCGCAGCTGCGCGCTTGCCCGAAGACCGAACAGGCGCCAACCGGATTTCGTTGCCCAAAGCGGACAGCATTTCTTGCCCGCGCGCGTTGCGTACAATTAACCACTGCTCGCCCTCACCGGCCATGTATCCGACGGTGATGTCTGCTAGGGCGTTGGTATAATCGGTACAGGTCCGGCACGTTAGCGGAAAGAAGTCGTCGGGTAGGTCGCTGATCGGCAGGGCTAGGAAAGGGATCAGTTTGGTCTTTGCGTCTTCGAACCGGACTTCGACCCGATAATCGGCCCGAAACTCAAGGTAGGTAACTGTTTCGGGTTTGTCCGTCAGCAGAGCTAGGAAGTCGTGGAAATTCTCTGTTGTTGTGTTGTCGGAACAGGGTGTCCCGATGACGTACAAGCGCTCCAATCCAAGCTGGGCCTCAATGTTGCGCAGAGCGTGCACCTGACAGGGGATGCCGATGATCGCGAGGCGTTTATGCCCGGCCTCCGCAGCCGGGTCCAGCAAGGATAACAGTGGGGCGTATCCCATGCGCATCCCGCGCACACGGGCCATATCCGCAGGATCGGTGATGATGACGGGTACAGGGCGAAAGATATCATCTTCCGCGGGCGCGAGGGTTAACACCGCATCCACCGCCCCGGTTTCCAACAGCTTTGCGGCAAGCGATGTCGTGATCCCAGTCCATTGCGCGCCGGGCTTCGGTGTCCGCATCGTGGCGCGGTGCATGGCAATATGCGGCCCGAAAAAACGAGCGTCTTCGTCAGCCTTATCGCGGGGTGCGCCGTGTACTTGGCTCTCAAGCTTAGGGAAATCTGGCGTTGTGAACTGGCAGGCGCGGCCGCATTCCGCCGCCAGTTTCATCCGTGATAGGCCGCAATCGGTGCACATCTTGCCCCGTGGCAAGGCCGGGGCAGGGGTGGGTGCGGTCAGGGGTGATGCGGCGTCTGGCATGGTGCTATCTCGATTTTGATGTCACGCTACCACATGTCTAGTTTTGTTGACACATGAAACGTGATGCACCCCAATCACCAAATGTCATGGCGGTTGTGGCCCCATAGCCCTTTCCTCTGACAGCGCGCTGGGCTAAGAGGCCCCGTCCTGATCGAGAGGAGACCCGGAGATGGGCTATAAAGTCGTCGTCGTTGGCGCCACGGGAAATGTGGGCCGCGAAATGCTGAATATTCTTTCTGAACGTCAGTTCCCCATTGATGAGATCGCCGTTCTGGCGAGCCGTCGTTCGCTGGGCACAGAGGTGAGCTTTGGCGACAAAACTCTCAAGACGCAGGACCTTGCCACGTTCGACTTCACGGGCTGGGACATTTCACTTTGGGCTGTTGGCTCTGAGGCGACCAAAGAGCACGCGCCACGCTCCGCCAAGGCGAACTGCATCGTGATCGATAACTCATCGCTGTATCGCTACGACCCGGACATTCCGCTGGTCGTACCAGAGGTGAACCCCGAAGCCGTCGATGGCTACGCCAAGAAAAATATCATTGCCAACCCGAACTGCTCAACCGCGCAAATGGTTGTGGCGCTGAAGCCGCTGCACGATCGCGCGCGCATCAAACGCGTTGTGGTCAGCACGTATCAATCCGTGTCCGGCGCGGGCAAAGGCGGCATGGACGAGCTGTGGGATCAGACCAAGGCGGTCTACAATCCCACGAGCAACTCTGCTCCAGCCCAATTCACCAAACAGATCGCGTTCAACGTTATCCCGCACATCGACGTCTTTATGGACGACGGATCGACCAAAGAAGAATGGAAGATGGTGGCGGAAACGAAAAAGATCATCGAATCTAGCATCAAAGTCACCGCAACATGCGTGCGAGTGCCTGTTTTTGTCGGCCACTCCGAAGCGATTAACATCGAGTTCGAGGACTTCTTGGACGAAGACGAAGCCCGTGAAATCCTGCGCACAGCGCCCGGTATCTTGGTGGTGGATAAGCGCGAAGACGGTGGCTATGTCACGCCGGTTGAGTGCGTCGGCGACTACGCCACATTCATCAGCCGTATCCGTCAGGACAGCACGATCGAAAATGGTTTGAACCTGTGGTGCGTGTCGGACAACCTGCGCAAGGGCGCTGCGTTGAACGCTGTGCAGATCGCAGAAACACTGGGCAATCGGGTCCTGAAAAAGGGCTAGTATTTCTCCACTAGAATATAGTTTTTGGGGTCGGATTCAGTATTGGGTCCGACCCCGTTTTCGTTTGGGATACTGGTGTCCAGATGAGCATGGAGGTGACCGGGAAAGGGTGCGTTGAACCGCAGTGCAAGTTGTCGATACGCAGGCCCAATCGCCCCAGCTTTGCAAAGCCGCACATTCCCCTTGATCCGATAAAGCGCAAGCCCACCACCAGCCGGTCTAAAGGTATAGCCATGCGCCGCTAGTCGCAACTGTAGGTCGGTCCAATCCTGCGCTAGTGCGATATCGCGGGCAAGTTTATCGCGCAGCTTCCAAGCTTGCGCCTGCCTGGAACGAATCTGTTGTGCCGACTGATCATCCATTTTTCCAGTTTCGGTGTACTTAGTTAAAACTATCTGAATCCTCGGCCGGTTCTTAGTTTGATAAAATGCGCTTCAAATCCGTGCTTCAGCATAGAGGATTTCTTTGGAAAATCGTTCTACAACGGATCCATCGGGGCACGTCCAGCGGAGCGTACTATGCAAAAGATATTGAAGAAATTGTCTAAGAAAGACGAAGAACCAACTTCCGCTGAAATGCGCGAAATGATTCTGCGACTCGAACGTGATGAAGCGTTTGAGGCAAACGCTGCTGAGGCGGCCTTGTGGGCGCAAAAGAAAGAAAAGGCCGACAGAAAGAACGGTTTCTTGTCGGCGCATATGCCGCCGGTTAAGCGAAAACGTCAGGCTTCAACAAATAAGTCCGCTTTGGCGTCGTAGATATGTAGACCACCTTGGCCGATGTCGGTCCAAAGGCCGTGCAGCGCGAGCGAGCCATCCATGACGCGGTCGGCGACAAAGGGGAAGGTCATCAGGTTTTCTAGCGAAACAAGAACCGCTTTCTTCTCAAGTGCTTCGAGGCGTGCATCTTCGTCTGCGATGTCACGGACTTGTTCAAAGCCAGGGCGCAGTAGGTCCATCCAACGGCCAACAAAGCTTTCTGTTTTTTCTAGCTCTGGCGCATTGCCAAGGCACATTTCATGACATCCTTTAACGCCACCACAGCTTGAATGGCCTAGGACGATGACTTGGCTCACTTTCAGTGCTGTCACCGCATATTCAACAGCGGCGGATGTCCCGTGGTGATCGCCGTCTGGCTGAAAAGGCGGGACTAGGGCTGCGATGTTGCGGTGAATAAAGAACTCACCTTGTTCGGCGCCAAACAAGGCTGTTACGTGAACGCGACTGTCACAGCAGGAGATAATCATGCATCGTGGTCGCTGCCCTTCTTGGGCAAGCCTTTGATACCATGCTCTATTCGCGTTGAACGTAGTGGCGCGCCATCCGTGATATCGTTGGAGTAGGGTGGCTGGCAGCGGCTGAGCATGCTTCATTTTGGGCATCTTTTCATAGAATTTGTATCGCTTCTATGTCGGAAACGGCGGGAATTCGAGTGATTTGTCGCCGCAGGGTGAAAGGCTTTCTTCACATTTTTGGTGCAGTGTAAGCGTCAACTGTGGGGGCGCAGTTATGTGGAGTGTGGGATATGAAAACGATAGCAACGCTACGTTATGATGAGGCTGTGCGATTTGATGCAGAGCGATTGGAGGCCTTGTGCCGAGACTACGGAGAGGATGCGGCAGAAAAAGTGATCGCGCGGGCGCTTGAGCAGATAGCGATTAAAATGGCAGCACTTGAAGTGCTGTTTGCCGAACAAAGCTATGCTGGGATGGATCAAATCTGCGCAAGCTTAACGCGGATCGCAGGCCAGATCGGAATGACGACGATGGCACGAGTAGCCCGCGATGTGCGCGCATGTATCAAGAAGAGCGATCTGGTCGGCGTTGCGGCGACTATGGGCCGTTTGCACCGCATTGGCGATAATTCGGTCCACGCGATCTGGTCTGTTGAGGACATATCCGTCTAAGGGCTTGCGGCAGGGGCTGGGGTTAGTAGGTTGCATGGAACAACTGAAAGGTTTGCGCCATGCCCTCGGATACGTTGCCCCGGTTTGCTCCGCCTGATGCGGCGGCTACGCCTATCCACATTCTGCCGCAAGAAACGTTTGCGGATTGGATGGGCGCTCAGACAGAGCGTCTGCAGACTTGGGTAGAAAGCTGTGGTTTTCGTGCGGGTTTGGGCGAAATCCTCCGCGTGCCTGGCGAAGATGGCGAATTGTCTGCCGTGCTTATGGGGTGGGGCAAGCCTGCGGCGCATGCTCGGGGCCGTTTTGCGGTGGCGCGTGCATTGAACGCGTTGAAAACGGGCACGTACAAACTGGACGGTCCGCTACAAGGTGACGATCTTAGTGAGGCCGCCTTGGGCTGGCTTTTGGGTGGGTATGCGTTTGATCGGTATGCAACGCAATCACCACCAACCGCCAAGCTGGTCGCACCCGAGGGCATTGATGCCTCTCGGGTTGAGGCGATTGCCGCCGGTGAAATCCTGACCCGCAATCTGATCAACACCCCTGCATCGGACATGGGGCCCGAGGCTTTGGAACAAGCGGTGCGCGATCTGGGCGCAGTCTTTGGTGCTCAGGTCAAATCAACCATTGGCGACGATTTGCTGACTGCCAACTTACCAATGATTCATGCTGTTGGTCGTGCGGCGGAACAGGCGCCGCGCTTGTTGGACATAACCTGGGGCGATACCGGACCCACGTTGACGCTGGTTGGCAAGGGCGTGTGTTTTGACACGGGCGGGCTGAACCTGAAACCCGGTGCATCAATGGGGTTGATGAAAAAGGATATGGGGGGCGCGGCCACGGTCTTGGGTCTTGCGCATATGATTATGGCGCTGGATCTACCGCTTCGGCTGCGGGTCTTGATCCCTGCGGTGGAAAATGCGGTCGCTGGCAATGCTTTCCGCCCCGGTGACATCCTATCATCGCGCAAAGGGCTGAGCGTTGAAGTGAACAATACCGATGCCGAAGGGCGGCTTGTTCTGGCCGACGCCTTGGCGCTTGCCGATGAAACACCGCCAGATTTGATGATTTGCATGGCGACGCTGACGGGTGCGGCGCGTGTGGCGCTTGGCCCGGACCTTGCGCCGTTTTACACTGATGATGCCAACGTTGCTGCTTCATTGGCGGCGGCCGGCACGCGTGTGCGTGATCCGCTGTGGCGGATGCCGCTGCACCGGCCTTACGACGCAATGATTGAACCAAAGATTGCTGACCTTGATAATGCGCCAAGCGGTGGTATGGCAGGGTCTATTACTGCCGCGCTTTTTCTTGATCGATTTGTAACGGATACGGCACGCTTTGTGCATTTCGACATTTACGGATGGCAACCAACCGCACAGCCTGCGCGCCCGAAGGGTGGCGTTGGGGTGGGCGCGCGGGCCATACTAGAGGCACTTCCGGAGGTGCTAAATTTATGAATGACATGTCAACGACTGACCAGCGCATGATACCGGCCAACGGCCACGCCGCGGCCTTTGAACTCAAGGGCCAAGTCGAGGCCGCGCGCTTTGTTAAAGGCACGGTCAAATCCGTAAAGCAGCCGCTTTTGAATCTGATGGATGAACCCCGGGGCAAGCGTGCCTCGCAGCTTCTTTTTGGCGAACGGTTCCGCGTGATTGACGAACGGGACGGCTATGCCTTTGGACAGGCAGAGCGTGATGGTTATTGCGGCTATGTGGTATCCGGCGCGCTGGGTGGTGAAGAGCAGCCTTCGCACTGGGTCGCCGCGCCCGCCACCCATCTGTACCCCAAGCCTGAGATCAAAGCACCGCCAGAGGTTGCTATTTTCTTTGGAAGTCAGGTCAAAGTCGTCGCCGACCACGGTGATTTTGTGAAGATCGCCACAGGGCATTTTGTGCCGCGCGCGCATGTGCAGCCGCTCAAGGCTCGGTTCTCGGACCCCGTTGGCGTAGCGGACCTGTTGCTCGGCACCCCCTACTTGTGGGGCGGGTCTTCGCGCTGGGGGATCGATTGTTCGGGTCTCGTGCAGATGGCGCTTTTGGCCTGTGGCATGGAATGTCCGCGCGACAGCGACCAACAGCGCAGTCTTGGCCGTGATCTCCACCACGGAGAGCCGTATCTGCGCGGTGATCTGGTGTTCTGGGACGGGCACGTCGGGATTATGGCGAGTGAGGATGTGCTAATTCATGCGAATGCACACCATATGGCCGTCGCGTATGAACCCATCGTGGAAACCCGCAATCGGTTCCGTGATGGCAAGGTGGGTGATATCGTCTCGAAAAAACGCCTTAAGCTACCAGACAACTAAGGGTTTACGTCACAGACCGGATCAGTTTGCGTTCAAGCACGCGCAGCACTGTCTGCAAGTCGTGCCCGCGCTTTAGGATTTGCCCATCCATTCCGATGATCGCATAGGCGCCTTGGCGGTTGGCCAACTTGGGCCGTTTTTCGATCCGATAAAGCGGTTGTTCCGCAGTACGCCGAAACACCGAAAAAACCGCGACTTCCTTCAGCGCAGAAATCCCGTAGTCCCGCCATTCTCCGGCAGCGACCATGCGGCCATACAGTCCGAGGATGATATTCAGCTCTGTGCGATGGAAATGCACGCTTTGCGCCGGATAGGACGAAGTTTGTATGTTCATATCCAAAAGGTACCCCGGTGAGCGACCAAAGCAAGCCTCGCCGCGAATTCGTCTCAAAAACACCCTGTCAAAGCCGCCGCACTAGCGCGAATCTGCCATGAGGCTTCTGCATAAAAATCCTACGTAGCGAGAGCAATCTCGAACCCCGGCGCGGTGATTTCTTGCCCCCACCTAGTATGCCGCGTCGGGGCCTACGTCAGAATAACAGGCCAGTCAGAGCCGGAACGAGCGCCCCTCGGAGCTGAAAACAGCCCGAGGGGTTTCGTGTTTTCTGGGGTGTTAACCCTGTCGCCGTTTTGCCCTGAAAGGACCCCAAGGCTGCCGCGAGGGCTGCGCACTCAGGTCATAGTCGAGGGGCATATGTATTCCTGTAGAGAGCATGTGCTCACCCCGGCGCGGCGGTTTCTTGCCCCCACCCAGTACGTTGCGTCGGGGACCTGCAATCAAAAACGTGGTCAAAATGATCCGGAACGAGCAACCCCCGCCAGTGGCGGGGGTTTCGTCACTTTTGCTTACGTATACGGGCGATTTAGGCGCGTACGAGTTTTTCGTAGTCTTCTGCGACTTCGCGGGTCAGCGCGCCGACCTCAAAATTGTAGTCGCCAATTTCGCCCACGGGGGTGACTTCGGCAGCCGTACCCGTCAGCCAACATTGCTGAAAACCTTCCAGTTCTTCGGGCATGATCACCCGCTCATGCACAGCTATGCCTTTGTCCTTAAGCATCCCGATCACGGTCTGACGGGTTATCCCGTTCAAGAAGGCATCGGCCTTGGGGGTGTGCACTTCACCATCTTTGACAAAGAAGATATTCGCACCCGTCGCCTCGGCCACATAGCCGCGATAGTCGAACATCATCGCGTCAGAACAGCCTTTGGCTTCGGCGGCATGTTTGGACATGGTCGCGATCATGTACAGGCCAGCGGCTTTCGCTTGGGATGGCGCAGTTTCGGGCGAGGGGCGCTTCCACTTGGCGATGTCGAGCTTGGCACCCTTCATCTTGGCGTCGCCGTAATAGTTGCCCCACTCCCAAACGGCCACGGCCATGTGGACTGGGTTGCGCGCCGAGGCGACACCCATGTCTTCACCGGCTCCGCGCCAGGCCAGCGCGCGGACATAGGCGTCCTGTAGGCCATTGGCCTCAAGCGCGGCCTGCTTGGCGGCTTCGATTTCGTCGACCGTGTATGGCAGATCAAAGTCGATCAGCTTGCCCGACTGGATCAGTCTTTCAGAATGCTCGCGCGATTTGAAGATCTTACCCGAATAGCACCGCTCACCCTCAAACACAGAGGACGCGTAGTGCATCGCATGGGTGAGAATGTGCACATTGGCCTCGCGCCAATCTACAAGCGCGCCATCCATCCAGATTTTACCGTCGCGGTCATCATACCCTCCCGCCATCGTTCGCTCCTCCAAATTTGCAAATGTTGCGCGATATAGGTCCGGAACGGACATTTTGTTGCGCATTTCATGTGAATCGCTACCAATGCGCTCTTGGAAAGTCAACAACACTGACATAAAATCGGGTAAGACGTGATCAGAAAGGCCTAACCGATGGATCAGCCCGGACCCAGCAGTGGTGAGAGCCTGCTTTTTCTGACCGATGAGCAGTTGCGCAAAGGGATTGAGGCGATGTTTTTCGCCTATCGCGGCTTTACGGCTGATCCGGATCGTATCCTTGAGGATCATGGGTATGGGCGCGCGCACCATCGGGCGATCCACTTTATCCACCGCGCGCCGGGCACGACCGTGAACAACCTGCTCAACATTCTGGGCGTTACCAAACAGTCGCTCAACCGGGTGCTGCGGACCCTGCAATCCGACGGTCTGGTCGAGGCGCGGGTGGGTGCCAAAGACAAGCGGGAGCGGCATTTATTCCTGACCGATAAGGGCGGTGAGCTGGAGCGCGCACTGTCTGATGCCCAACGTCAACGCATGCGCGCGGCTTTCCGCGAAGCGGGGCCAAACGCCGTCGCTGGCTTTCGCACAGTTCTTGAGCATATGATGGACCCTGAAATGCGTCGCCATTACGCGGCGATGAAGGAGCCCGGCCAATGAGCGGAGACCAACAGGCCCACGTTTTACTTGTCGACGATGATGAGCGGATACGGACCCTTTTGCAGAAATTTCTGGTGCGGAACGGGTATCTAACCACAGCCGCACGAGACGCAGATCATGCACGGCGGCTGTTGGCGGGGCTCGATTTTGACCTGATTATTCTGGATGTGATGATGCCCGGTGACGACGGCATCACCCTGTGCCGCGAAATCCGTGAGACCCGCGAAACGCCCATCCTGCTGCTGACGGCCAAGGGGGAAACCGGGGATCGGATCACTGGCCTTGAGGCTGGTGCTGACGATTACATGGCCAAACCGTTTGAGCCGAAAGAGCTGTTGTTGCGCATTGGTGCCGTGCTGCGGCGGATGCCACAAGGTGCGGTGGCCTCTGCGCCCAAAGTTTTGCATCTGGGCGGCGTCCGCTACGACATGGAGCGTGGCGAGCTGTGGCAAGGTCAGGCGCTTGTGCGGCTGACGGCAACGGAATCGAGCCTGATGCGAATATTCAGCGGCACCCCCCATGAGGCTGTCAGCCGGACCGAGTTGGTTGAGCGTTTGTCGCGCGACGGCGTGCAAAGCCAAGAGCGCGCTGTGGATGTTCAGATCACGCGCTTACGCCGCAAGATTGAGACAGACCCCAAGCAGCCGCGATATTTGCAAACGGTGCGTGGCGCAGGCTATATGCTCGCCCCGGATTAGGACGGTCGGGACTTCACCCTGCGGGGGCGGCGCTGTAGGGTCACGGCCATGACAACCGCGCTTTACACACATCCCGCTTCGCTGGCCCACGTCACCCCCGAGGGTCACCCCGAACAAATCGCCCGGATCAGGGCTATTGAAGCGGCCTTGGCCAAAATGGACCTTGATCGTCGCGATGCGCCCATCGCCGATGATAGCGTCGTTTTGCGCTGCCACCCGCAAAGTCATCTGGATATGCTACGCCAATCGGTCCCCGAGGATGATCGGCTGGTGCAAATGGACCCAGATACATGGATGTCCAAAGGCTCGGTTGAGGCTGCTTGGCGTGCCGCTGGGGCTGCTGTAGCCGCCGTTGACCTGGTGATGTCTGGGGATGCTGCGAACGCCTTTGTGGCCACGCGCCCGCCCGGTCATCATGCCGAAACCGAGAAAACCATGGGCTTTTGCTTTTTGGGGAATGTGGCAATTGCGGCGCAACACGCGCTAGAGGCGCATGGCCTCAGCCGCGTGGCTGTCGTGGATTTTGACGTGCATCACGGCAATGGCACCCAAGATCTGTTGTGGGAAGAGCCGCGTGTGCGGTTCGTATCCAGCCACCAAATGCCGCTATGGCCGGGCAGCGGCGAACGCAGTGAGAGCGGGGCCCATGGGCAGATCACCAACATTCCGCTGCCAACCGCATCGGACGGAGCCCACATGCGCGCGGTCTATGAAGCTGAGGTGTTCCCCATGTTGATGGATTACGCCCCTGAGTTATTGATTGTCTCAGCCGGTTTTGATGCCCACCGCGATGACCCCTTAGCGGGTCTGAACTGGTCCACCAAAGATTTCCGCTGGATCACCGAACGATTGTGCGATGTGGCCGACGCCACATGTTCGGGCCGGGTGGTGTCTTGCCTTGAAGGCGGCTATGACTTGGACGCCTTGGCGGCTTCGGTCGCCACCCACGTCAGCACCCTAAAGGAGCGCGGCCAATGACCGATAAACCCGTCGCCGAAATGACATTCGAACAGGCCATGGCCGAGTTTGAGGCCGTTGTGCAGCAGCTAGACCGGGGCGACGTGGCGCTGGATGCGTCCATCGCGCTGTATAAACGTGGTGCCGCGCTCAAGGCCCATTGTGAGGCCAAGCTGCGCGCTGCCGAAGAGCAGGTTGAGCAACTTGTGCTGAATGCCGACGGGCAACCCACCGGGAGCCGTCCCGTAGGCGATATGTAAGACCATGTTCAAGCAAGACCTGAGTGTCGCGCAATCCGCTTTGCAGGATTGCCTGGATGAGATCATGTCCGCCCTCCCTACCAGTGAGGTGACGGCTGGTATGCGCTACGCCAGTGCGGGCGGCAAACGCCTGCGTGGGTTTCTTGCGATGGAAACGGCGCGATTGTTCGATGTGGATCCGACTCATGCGCTTCGTGCGGGCGCTGCGGTAGAATGCCTGCATGCCTACAGCCTTGTGCATGATGATATGCCTTGCATGGATGATGACGCGCTGCGCCGCGGCCAGCCCACCGTGCATGTGAAATGGAATGAGGCGACGGCCGTCTTGGTCGGCGATGCGCTGCAAACCCTCGCGTTTGAGATCCTTGCGCACCCCGATACGCATCCTGATGGCGCCGTACGGGCGCAGCTGTGTCTGACGCTTGCGCGTGCCAGTGGGTCCGAGGGCATGGTGCTGGGTCAGGCACAGGACATCGCTGCCGAAACCGCCTCTGTGCCATTAACGCTTGAGCAAATTACCGAACTACAGGGCAACAAAACCGGCGCGCTTTTGGTCTGGCCCTGTGAAGCCGGGGCCATCCTGGGCGGCGCTGATCCGGCCCCGCTAGTGAAATACGCGCGCGCGCTTGGCCTTGCATTTCAGATTGCGGATGACGTGCTGGATGTTGAAGGCGATGCCGCCCTCGCGGGGAAGGCCCTGCAAAAGGATGCCGACGCGGGCAAAGCCACGTTCGTTTCCCTGCTGGGACTAGAGGCCGCCAAGGCCCGCGCCCAATCCCTGATTGATGAGGCCTGTGCGGCACTTCAGCCCTATGGCCCCCGAGCTGATACGTTGCGTGACATTGCACGCTACGTTGTGACGCGCGACAGATAGGAGGCCGCGATGTCGGACCGTCCCGAGACACCTTTGCTAAACCGGATCGCCGGGCCCGCCGACATGAAGGGCCTGAGTGATTTTGACCTGACCCGCCTTGCGACCGAGCTGCGCAAGGAGACGATTTGGTCGGTCTCTCAGACAGGTGGCCACTTGGGTGCAGGGCTAGGCGTTGTTGAGATGACGGTCGCCATTCACGCCGTGTTCGACGCCCCGCGCGACAAGCTGATCTGGGACGTGAGCCACCAATGCTATCCGCACAAAATCCTAACGGGTCGTCGGGATCGGATGCTGACGATCCGCCAAAAGGATGGCTTGTCAGGCTTCACCAAACGTTCTGAGAGCCCGTATGACCCTTTTGGGGCGGCGCATTCGTCGACCTCGATTTCGGCGGCGATGGGCTTTGCCGTTGCACGTGATTTGGGGTCCGAAACGGTGGGCGATGCGATTGCCGTCATCGGTGATGGTGCGCTGTCCGGGGGCATGGCCTATGAGGCGCTGAATCACGCAGGCCATGAAGGCACACGCTTGATCGTGATCCTGAACGACAATGAGATGTCCATCGCTCCACCGGTTGGCGCGATGTCCAGCTATTTAAGCCGGCTCTACGCGGGCCAGCCCTTCCAAGATTTCAAGGCCGCGGCCAAGGGCGCAGTTCGGATGCTGCCCGAGCCATTCCAAGAGGGAGCCAAACGCGCCAAAGAAATGCTCAAGGGCATGGCGGTTGGCGGCACCTTGTTTGAGGAGCTTGGCTTTTCCTATGTCGGCCCGATTGATGGCCACGACATGGATCAATTGTTGTCCGTTCTGCGCACCGTCAAGGCGCGCGCGGATGGCCCGATCTTGATCCACGCGGTGACCCAAAAGGGCAAAGGCTACGCTGAGGATCGCCCCGACCGGGGCCATGCAACAGCCAAGTTCGACATGATCACGGGTGAGCAGAAAAAGGCGCCCAGCAACGCGCCAAGCTACACCAAAGTCTTTGCACAGAGCTTGATCAAAGAGGCCGAGCATGACGACAAGATCGTCGCGATCACTGCGGCGATGCCGGATGGTACTGGGCTTGATTTGTTTGGTGACCGTTTCCCAAAGCGCACCTTTGATGTTGGCATTGCCGAGCAACATGGCGTCACGTTTTGCGCAGGCCTTGCCGCAGGCGGGATGAAGCCGTTTTGCGCCATCTATTCCACGTTCTTGCAGCGCGGTTATGATCAGATTGTCCACGATGTGGCGATCCAGCGTTTGCCCGTGCGCTTTGCGATTGATCGGGCCGGTTTGGTCGGCGCGGATGGCGCGACCCACGCGGGCACGTTCGACATTGGCTATATGTCGTCGCTTCCGGGGATGGTCGTGATGGCCGCCGCAGATGAGGCTGAACTGGTCCATATGGTCGCTACCGCCGTTGCCCACGACGACGGACCAATCGCCTTCCGCTTTCCACGGGGCGAGGGCGTTGGCGTCGATTTGCCCGAGCGGGGCACACCGCTAGAAATCGGCAAAGGCCGGATGATTGACCAGGGCGAACGTGTGGCGTTGTTGTCCTTTGGTACCCGTCTCGAAGAGGTGAAGGAAGCGGCTGAACGGTTGGCGGATCGTGGGCTTAACCCCACCATCGCCGACGCGCGTTTCGCCAAGCCGCTAGATCGTGGCCTGATCTTGAAGCTGGCTGCTGATCACGAGGCACTGATCACGATAGAAGAGGGCGCAATCGGTGGCTTTGGCAGCCATGTCGCCCAGCTTTTGGCTGAGGAAGGCGTGTTCGATGACGGGCTCAAGTTCCGCTCAATGGTCTTGCCCGATACGTTCATTGATCAAGCCAACCCACACGACATGTATGAAATCGCCGCCATGAACGCCGAGCATATTGAGGCGAAGGTCCTCAACGTCTTGGGTGTTAAGGTGCTAGAAAAGCGGGCCTAAGCGGCCTCACTTGTCCCCTAGGCGCGCTTCAATAGCTTTGAGGCGTTCCAACACTTCGTCGCGGTAGGCATCCGTCGCCTCGGTGGTTTCGACCTCTGATGCCTCTTGCATCGAGTTCACCACAAGGCCGACCACAAGGTTCACGACGGCAAAGGTCGTGATCAGGATAAATGGCACAAAGAACGCCCATGCGTGGGGATAGACCTCCATCACAGGGCGGACGATCCCCATGGACCAGCTTTCTAACGTCATGATCTGGAACAGCGAATAGCCAGAGCGACCAAGTGTGCCAAACCATTCATCGAAATTTGCGGCCTGTTCAGGGGTGCAAATGGCGCAGCCTGCGCCGAACAGTTTCGTGGCCATCACCGCGCCGATGTAGAAAATCAGGGTCATCAACCCAAAGACTGAAGCCATGCCGGGCAACGCTTTGAACAGGCCCTCTACCACGCGCTTTAGGCTGGGCACTGCGGTGATTAGCTTGAGCACACGCAGGATGCGCAGCGCCCGAAGGACCGAAAGCCCCTGCGTCGCAGGCATGAGTGCGACAGCAACAATGGCAAAATCAAAGATGTTCCAGCCATCCTTGAAAAAGCGTCGGTCCATCGCGAACAGTTTTAGGATAATCTCGATCACAAAGATGCTCAGACAGATGGTATCGAGCATCAGGATCATTGGGCCAAAACGATCCATCAAAGTCTCGGATGTCTCCATCCCGAGAATGATCGCGTTGAACACGATGACGGCGATGATGAACGTGCGAAAGGCTTTGCCGAGCAAAAAGTGTTCGAGCGCTTGGCGCATAAAGATCAGTCCTTGGAGAATGAAGCCACGGTTTCGATATGTGGCGACCAACGGAATTGGTCAATGACGCGGACCCAATTGAGGGTATAGCCCGCCTGCACCAACGTGGCGGCTTCGCGGGCGAAGGTCACGGGGTTGCACGACACGAACGCGATGCGTGGAATGCTGCTTTGGGCAAGCTCGGCCACCTGCGCTTCGGCCCCTGCGCGGGGCGGGTCAATGATGGCCGCGTCGAACTTTGTTAGGTCTTCGGGCAGGACGGGGTTGCGGAACAGGTCGCGGCGCTCGGTCGTGATGGGCTTTAGGCCTTGGTTGTGACGCACGCCGTGGTCGAGCGCGTCCAAAAGGGTTTGTTCACTTTCCATGGCATGCACAGCGGCCTGCGCGGCGGCAGGGAACGTGAATGTTCCGCATCCGCTGAACAGGTCGATCACCCGTGTCGCGGGGCCGATGGCATCCATTGCGGCGCGCACGAGGGCGGTCTCACCCTCCGGCGTGGCTTGTAGAAACGCACCGGGGGGCGGCACGACGCGTGCGGTTCCAAAGCGCACGCCGGGGGCGGCGGCCTGTAACACAGACTCGCCGTTCCATGTGACACGCGCAAAGGCGGCGACGTAGGATGGCAATTCTTGGCGGATGCTCGCGTCCAACGGCTTCGCGTTCTCAATCGCAAGGTCGAGGCCCGCGTCAGAAACGGTCAGGTGATAGGCCACCTCTGCTGCGCGGGATGCAGCGATCCGGGTCAAGTTTTCGAGCGTTGGGATAGCAGCCAAGATGACGGGGTCCAGCAACATGCAATTCGGAACCGGTGTGATCGTTTCGGCCGCGCGGGCATGAAACCCAACTAACGCGCCCTTTTTTGTCCGCTTGCCGTGCAGGGTTCCGCGTCTGCGTGTGCCTGCCGGGCTGGTCAGCGTCGGCTCTGCCGTCACGCTTAGGTCTTGGGCGGCAAGGGCGGTTTGAATGACCTGCCGTTTCCAACCGGCCACAAAATCATCGCTTGCGTGCTGTAGCGCGCAGCCACCGCAGGCGTTGTAATGCGCACAAGGCGCTTTGACCCGATGCTCT
>NZ_CEZFMW010000040.1:0-27366 GCF_982993085.1 Thalassobacter sp.
GAATACGTAAAGGACGCCCCAGACGGATTTGATTGCCAAGGTATTTTGCTGCCAGACCATCCAGGCCGGGGATCTGGCTGCCGCCCCCCGTTAGGACTATGCGCTGACCGGGTAAATGGCGGAACCCTGCGTCGTCCAACACGGCGCGAACCTCTTCTAGGATCTCTTCGACGCGGGGTCTCATGACGCCGATCAGCTCGGCACGGGTGATTGTACGGCGGTCGTGTTCCCAATCGCCGGTGTTGCCCTCTAGCTCGATGATGTCGCGATCATCCATCCCGGTGGCAACCAACCCGCCAAAGCGTGTTTTGATTCGCTCGGCCGTCTGGCAGGGGATTTGCAGCCCACGTGAGATGTCGGATGAGATATGCTCACCCCCCATCCGAACGGTGTCACTATATATCATGTGTTTGCGCATGAAGATTGAGACCGAGGTTGAACCGGCACCCATGTCGATGCAGGCCGCGCCTAGCTCTTGTTCGTCTTCGACCAGCGATGATGTGCCCGCCATGTAGGAGGCCGACGCAAGGCCCGCGACCTCTAGGTCGCAGCGGTGGATGCAATGGATTAGGTTGTTCACGGTGTGCGCATCGACTGTCAGCATGTGCATGTCGACGTGCAGGGTGTTGCCGATCTGGCCGCGGGGGTCCGATAGGCCAGAGCGGTGATCGAGCGCAAAGTTTACGGGCTGCGCGTGCAGCACCATCCGGTCGTCGCCGATAGGGGGCGTTTCGCAGGCCGACAAAACGCGGCTAACATCACGCTCTTCTACGGCGCCGCCCTCAACCGATACTTTTCCCGCAAGCCCATAGCTGCGCGGACGACCGCCAGCGAAACAGGCAATCACATGATCAACACGCACATTGGCCATCTTCTGGGCGGCCTGCACGGCTGTGCGAATGGCGCGCTCGGTTTCAGGCAGGGTGTCGACCTCACCAAAGCGAACGCCGCGCGATTGTGTTGTGGCGGCTCCGATCACGCGGAACCGGGCTTGGCCCGCAAGCGCGTTCGATGTTTCGTCGGTTGAAGAAAGCGCCTCATCAAACCGCAGCACAAGACAGGCGGTCTTGAAGGTCCCGACATCCAGAATTGCGATGACACCCCGTTGCATTGCAGCTTGGCGCCCTTTGCGCATAGCCCGCTGTGCTTGGTAGAAATCGTTCATCCGTTGCCCCCCTCATTTGCCATTAGTTCAATATCTTTAATGCGACGCCATTCGGTCCGGGCTGCGGGACGCATCCGCAGGGTGGGCCGTTCAGCATTGCGGTAATCGATTGCCACGATGTCGCGGTTAAACACGTCTTGTGACGCATGCAGTGCCATTGCGCGATCAAGTGCGCGCTTTGGATTTTCGGTTGGCAGCATGATGCGGATGTCATCTTCTAGGACCACGTCCCAGCGGCGGGCGCCGATCCGTTGCAAGCCAACAAGACGGTCTGCTAATGGGCTGGCCGCGCGCAGTAGGCGCAGCGCCTCAGGGATGTGTTCCTCTGCGCCAAGGCCCGCGACTTGCGGCAGGTCCGGGCGGGCAGATGCGCTTGCGATGGCTTTGACGCGGTGTCCATCATTGGCCAACAATTCCACCGCCTCGCGGGAGCGCCAGACAACCGCTGGGCTGCGTTCGATGACGTCGATTGTCAGCAGCCCGCCGGGTTTGATCCGAACGTCAGCAGATTGGATCGGCCCCAATTCCTCAAGCAATTGTTTGAGTTCGTTAAGGTCGAGTGCAAATTGGCTGACCGGCAAGTCAATCGGCAGGACCTCTTGGATGTCGAGGCTCAACTCATCAGAGGCACCGTCAATTGACACGAGTGTGATCATGAATTCGGGGCGTTCTTCGACCGCGCGTCGGACCTCAGTCGCTTGATCAATCAAGCCTTCGAGCCGTGCGGTGTCGGCGACATACCAAAGTACGCTTCCGCCCAACAGGCAGATGGGAAGCCCGGTGCGGACCATCGCGCGAAACAGCGGGGTTAGCCAGAGCCGTTGCACGCGGTAGCGCCAGCGCGACGGCGCGGGGTCCGGCATTGCGGCCATGGCCGTACGGCGCAGGAAGTTCAGCGCGCGCATGACGCGTCCTCCACGATCCAACGGCACAGTTCACCAAATGAGATGCCTGCGTTTTGAGCCTGCTCAGGCGTTAGGGATGTGGGTGTCATGCCGGGCTGCGTGTTGGTTTCCAGCAGGATCAAGCCATCCAAGCCCTTGGTGTCGTCCCAGCGGAAATCGGTCCGTGTCACCCCCCGACAGCCCAAAGCGGCGTGCGCACGCAGGGCATAGGCTTCGCAAGCGGCGGTAATCTCGGGGGGGATGTTGGCGGGAATAACGTGCGACGACCCGCCGGCTTCGTATTTCGCGGCGTAATCATACCAGCCGTTGGTCACAATTTCGGTCACGCCAAGCGCGCGGTCGCCCATGACGGATGTCGTGAGTTCGCGGCCCGGCACATAGGCCTCGACCATGACGAACTCGGGCATGTCATCGCCCCACTCAGGGGCGGGGGCGGCTGCATCCATGACAAGGTAAATGCCAACGCTGGACCCGTCGCGGTTGGGTTTCACGACATAGGGTACATCCATCACGTGGCCTGCACGTACCGCGTCAGATCGGGCAATCATGCTGCGCACAACCGGAAGGCCCGCAGCGCGGTACACATCCTTGGTGCGGGTTTTGTCCATCGCCAACGATGATGCCAGAACCCCGGAGTGGGTGTAGGGCAGGCGCAACCATTCCAGTAGCCCCTGCACACAGCCGTCTTCGCCCCACTGACCATGCAGCGCGTTGAACACAACGTCGGGGGCGACAGCCTTGAGGTCATCCACAAGGTTTGGACCCGCATCAATTTGGTGAACAGTGAACCCTTCCGCGCGCAAAGCTTCTGCGCATCCTTGACCCGAGGACAAAGATACCTCCCGTTCGGAGGACTGCCCCCCCTGAAGGAGAGCGATCACTTGGGGTGCCCTGCTCGACATACCCAATCCTGTATAAGGTGGCTCGACTGTTTTCAGACTGAGCCAATGTACTGCCATTTGGTTCGCTTATTCGAACCTTAGTCTTGTTTTGTCTCCGGGGCAGGCGTCCCGATCCGGATCACTTCCCAGTGTAGCTGAATTCCGCTGTTTTCGTAAACAGTTTTCCGAACCAATTCGCCAAGATTTTCAAGGTCAGCGGCGGTTGCGGTGCCTGTGTTGATCAAAAAGTTCGGATGTTTTTCCGACATTTGCGCTCCGCCCAGTCGCACGCCGCGTAATCCGGCGTCTTCGATGACCTTCCAAGCCTTTTGTTCGTGGGTGTCATCGGCTTGACCGGTTGAGCTGTAGCCAGCTGGATTGCGAAATGTACTGCCCGCGCTGCGGTCCTTGGTGGGTTGGGTCGCGTCACGTTTGGCAAGTTGGTCTGTCATGCGCGCCTCTAGGGCGAGCGGGTCACCGGGGTCGGCGCGCAAACGAGCCGAGATGATCACGCAATCGGCAGGCAATTCACTGGTGCGATACCCAAGGCCAAGCGCCTTTGCCGGAATGACCCGAAGTGCACCAGTACGGTCCACAACGGTTATATCGATCAGGTGGTCGGCCATATAGCTGCCATAGCAACCCGCATTCATGCGAACCGCCCCACCGATGGCGCCCGGGATCGTGCGCAAAAACGTGAGGTCGCGCCCCGCAGTCGCGGCTTTGCGGGCAACATGCGCATCCAGTGCACCGGCGCCCGCGGTGACAATATCACCCTCTATTTCGATGCTATTAAAGCCGCGTCCCAATCGGATCACGACGGCATCCAAGCCACCGTCACGGACGATCAGGTTTGACCCAACCCCAATGGGGAAAATTGGAACCTCCGGCGGAAGGGTGGTCAGAACAGCCTGCAAATCCTCAACGTCGGCGGGTTGAAATACCACCCGGGCCGGTCCCCCGACGCGCAGCCATGTCAGGTCTGCGAGGGGCTTTTGTGGTGTCACCTGTCCACGTGTGGGGGGGAAATCAATCACGCCGTAGCCTCCGTCTGATCCTGCGGCCTGCGTAGATCACGGGCCAGCGTAGGACAAGGCATCCTACAAGGAAACCCACGGCAGCCGTGCCCCAGTCGGCACTTAGTCCCAACCAGATTAGGATGGGAATACCCGCGGCGATTAGCGCGTAGGCGGCGGGCCAGCTTTGCTTTGCGCTCAGGATCACGCTCAAGAGCCACGCGGCTATGACCCAAAGACAAGCTGCGATAAAGGCTGCCATGCGCGTGGGGTCAGTTCTGGCGCACAAGCTTGCCGGGGTTCATCAATCCGTCTGGGTCCAGCCCGCGTTTGAGCGTGCTCATGACATCCCATGCGGCACCGTGTTCGCGAGCCATATAGTCCAGCTTGCCCATGCCAACACCATGCTCCCCGGTGGCGGTGCCACCCATGCTTAGGGCGCGTTCAACCATCCGACCCGACAGCGCCTTGGCGGCTTTTAGCTCGGTCGCGTTGTCAGGTTCGACCAGTAGGATCGCATGAAAATTCCCGTCGCCCGCGTGCCCTAAAATCGGACCCGGGATGGGGCTATCGGCAATGTCGGCCACGGTTTCGTCAACCGCTTGCGCCAGCCGAGAGATCGGAACACATACGTCAGTGACCAACGCAGTCGCACCGGGGCGCGAGGCGAGAATGGCGTAGTAGGCATTGTGGCGCATATCCCAAAGGCGGCGGCGTTCTTCTGGCTGTGTAGACCAAGCATAACCTTGCGCGCCAAATTCCTCGGCAATCTCGCCAAAGCGGGCGGCGTCTTCGGATACGGCACGTTCTGAGCCATGGAATTCCACCATCAGATGCGGCACGACGGGCATATCGGCGCCGTCGCGTGCGTTGCAGGCCGCGACCGAGGCTGCGTCCAAAAACTCAATCCGGGCCATGGGGATGCCCATCTGGATCGTGGCAATGACGGCATCCACCGCGCCGGAAATGCTGTCAAAGGCGCAAACGGCTGCTGATGTTGCTTCGGGGATGCCGTGCACGCGCAAGGTCAATTCAGTGATCAAGCCCAGCGTCCCCTCAGACCCGACAAAGAGTGAGGTAAGGTCGTAGCCGGCTGACGATTTGCGCGCGCGGGTGCCTGTGCGAATGATACGGCCATCGGCCAAGACGACCTCTAACCCCCGCACGTTGTCACGCATGGTGCCGTAGCGCACGGCGGTCGTGCCCGATGCGCGTGTGCTCGCCATCCCACCAAGCGAAGCATTTGCACCGGGATCAACCGGGAAAAACAGCCCCGTTGCGCGTAGTTCCTCATTTAGTTGTTCGCGAGTGACGCCGGGCTGGATGACCACATCCATATCTTCAGAGTGGACATCGATCACTTTGTTCATTCGGCTAAAGTCGACACTGACGCCGCCGCGCACCGCACTTGTGTGCCCTTCAAGTCCAGTGCCTGTGCCCCATCCAATGACTGGCACGCTATGGGCTGAACAGATGCGCATGATCGCGGAAACTTCCTCTGTCGTCTCAGGGTAGGCGACCGCATCGGGGGGTAAAGTGGGGAAATGTGTCTCAGAGCGGCCATGAAGGGCCAGATCGGACTTGGACAGGCTCAAGCGATCGCCTAGGGTTTGGGAAAGTTGCGTGCGGGCCGCTTCTGATAACATCTTCGCCTCCTCAGTTTGGCGGACTATAGGCCAGCCGCTGCAAGGACAAAAGAGTGGGACTGCCGGTTTGGCGAACCCTGAACATACCCCGAAACGGCCTTTGTGGAAGGTGCAGCTAACGCAGGTTGGCACGTCATGCGCGCGCGCATGGGGGGTTGTGCGGACGCGTGGGCCGAGCCAGGTGCAGTTTTGGTTTATTGCCCTGATCGTCGGGATTGCCGCGGGCTATGCGGCAGTGGGGTTCATGCTCGGGATCGAGCGTTTGCAAGCCGCCCTTTATGGCACCGAAGACGTGCGCCACATCCATTCCTTCGCCGAAACGCTGCCATGGTTCTGGATTTTGCTTTTGCCGGCGGCAGGTGGCTTGATCGTGGGGCTGATCTTGCACTTTTTCACCCCCGATGGCCGAGTTCGGTCAGTGGCAGATGTGATTGAAGGGGCCGCGATGAATGATGGCCGCGTAGAAAAGCGCGCGGGCCTTGCATCGGCGGTGGCTTCAATGATCACGCTCTCGTCGGGCGGGTCCTCCGGGCGGGAGGGGCCTGTGGTTCACCTTGCGTCGGTGATTTCGAGTTGGGTGTCGAACCGTATTTTGGCCGATGGGATTACGGCGCGCGACCTATTGGGGTGCGCGGTTGCGGCGGCTGTTTCCGCCAGTTTCAATGCGCCGATCGCGGGTGCGCTCTTTGCGCTTGAGGTGGTATTGCGTCACTTTGCAGTGCATGCCTTTGCCCCGATTGTGATCGCGTCGGTTGCGGGCACTGTCATCAGTCGCACCCATTTCGGCAACGTCACAGAGTTTTCTTTGCCCAGTGATGTGAACGCGCTGGGCTTTTATGTGGAATTGCCCGCCTTCATGATCCTTGGCCTTTTGGCCGGGTTGGTTGCTGTTGTCCTAATGCGGGCGATCTTTTGGTGCGAGGATCTGGGCACATCGGTCCAGGCAAGCCTCAGGATGCCACGTTACCTACGGCCGGCGCTGGCAGGTCTAATGCTGGGGGGCATCGCGATTTTTTATCCCCACATTATCGGCGTTGGATATGAAACCACGTCAGAGGCACTGACCGGCTCGCTTTTGCTGCACGAGGCGATTGTGTTTTGCATGATCAAGGTGGCGGCTGTCGCCATCACGATTGCAGGGCGCATGGGGGGCGGCGTGTTTTCGCCCTCATTGATGGTTGGGGCGCTGCTTGGGTTGGCGTTTGGCTACATCGCAACGCCGATCTTCCCCGAGGTGTCGGGGTCCGAGACGCTTTATGCTCTGGCGGGAATGGGGGCGGTTGCGGCGGCGGTCTTGGGCGCGCCGATTTCAACCACACTGATCGTGTTTGAATTGACGGGGGATTGGCAGACCGGTTTGGCGGTGATGGTCGCGGTGTCACTCTCGACTGCGCTTGCGTCCCGCTTGGTTGATCGCAGCTTTTTCCTTTCGCAACTTGAACGGCGCAACATCCACCTTTCCGCCGGGCCACAGGCCTATTTGCTGGCGCTGTTCCGGGTGTCATCCGTGATGCGTTATCCCAACCACCCCCGCGCCGCAGACCCCGTTCGTGCGCGCGAAGTATTGAACGAAGGGTTTTTTGTGACTCCTGAGGCAACGCTAGAGGCGGCTATGCCGATGTTCGAGCGTGCGCCCGTAGATTACATTCCGGTCGCGCGGTTCGGCTCTGACGATACCGCCCCTGAGATCATCGGTGCCTTGTTCCATGTTGATGCCCTTAAGGCGTATAACCGCGCTCTTGCAGCGACAGCGGCGGAGGAGCATTCGTGACAAACGAGGCGTGATTTGTCACAGAATACATTGAGAACAAAATAAGAACATGTTAAATTCACGACATGACCGAAATGTTGCTCAACCGTTCATCGCAACCCGGCACCCCTTTGCTGAGTGTCTTGGGGGATGCACAGATTCCGCTCGCGCGTATGCACGAAATTTGCGGTCCGGCGCGTCGGACACTCGCGGTGTTGTGGGCGCAGGCTATGGAGCAGGGGCCGGTCATCTGGGTACAGCCTGCGTGGGCAGAGGACCGATTGTTCCCGGCGGGCCTGCAATGTTGGGCAAATCCTGCGCGCTTTATCTGGGTGCAACCGCGCCGTGAGGTGGATGTGCTGTGGTCCCTAGAGGAGGCGTTGCGCGCTGGGGTTGGCGGTGTCGTGGTTGGAGATTTGCCCAAACCACCGGGTCTGACGGCTGTGCGCCGATTGCATCTAGCGGCTGAGGCGGGGGCCCGGTTGGGGGGGGCGCCCTTGGCGATTTTGCTCACGCCGGGGCAGGGGGGCGCACCGGGGGTGGAAACGCGGTGGCATTTCGCGGCTATGCCAAAGGCTGATGCGATTGGTGATGCCCCGCGGTTTGATGAGGATATGCGCACATGGCAGCTAGAGCGCCGTCGCGCCCGCATGGCGCCGCCCGCAGCGTGGTTGGTGCAGGCGCAGGTTGAAGCTGCAAGTATCACTCTATTAAATGCGCGACCGGCTCAAGTATCTGGGGCGGCTTGATTACGGGTTTCCTCAGGGTATTCGGTATATCGGCTTGAAACTCTGAAGCCGTTTCGGAATGGTGGCCCAAAAGGATATCCTGATGCGCAAAATTCCTCTGGGGCAAAGCGATACGCTTTTGCCTGAAATTACACTCGGCTCAATGACTTGGGGGTCGCAGACATCTGAGGCGGATGCCTACTGCCAGCTCGACTATGCAACTGATCGCGGTATTGATTGGGTTGATGCCGCTGAGATGTATCCGGTGAACCCGATACTTGCCGAAACCGTTGGTGACACCGAGGCGATTATCGGGCGGTGGCGGGCTAAAACCGGTGGTCGTGATGTGAAAATCGCAACCAAAGTATCCGGCGCGGGCATGAAGGCTGTGCGAGACGGTGCGCCGATCTCTGCGGCGACGATTGAGGCGGCGGTTGAGGCCTCTTTGCGCCGACTTCAGGTTGAGTGCATCGATCTTTATCAATTCCATTGGCCCAATCGCGGCAGCTATCATTTTCGGCAGAACTGGACATATGCACCGCCCGTCAACAAGGCCGATATTCTGCGCGATATGGAGGCCTGTTTGCAGGCTGTCGATCAGCTGGTTGCCGCCGGAAAAATCGCGCATTTTGGTCTGTCGAATGAAACGGCTTGGGGGCTTTCGCAATGGCTCAGGCTTGCGGATGCGGGGGCGGGGCCGCGCGTGGCCGCGATCCAAAATGAGTACTCACTCATGGCGCGATTGTTTGACACGGACCTTGCGGAGGCATGTGCGCTAGAACAGGTCACGTTGCTGGCGTTTTCGCCTCTGGCTACGGGCTTGTTAACCGGCAAGTATCAAGGGGATGCGATCCCCGCAGCGTCGCGCAGAACGTTGAACCCCACCTTGGGCGGACGCCATCAGCCACGGGCCTATGATGCGGTGGATGCCTATCTGGCCGTGGCGGAAAAGCATGGGCTTGATCCGGTGCATATGACTGTCGCTTGGCTGCAAACGCGGCCGTTCCCGACTACGGCTCTGTTAGGCGCAACGACGCAGGGTCAGCTAGAGCATGGGCTAGAGGCCATCGGCCTAGAACTGGCCGCAGATGTTGTGGCTGATTTGGACGCGGTGCACCGCGCCCATCCGATGCCATTCTGAGCAGGCTATAGGTCCAAATCGACCCAAACAGGTACGTGGTCTGAGGGTTTTTCTCGGCCACGGACCTCTGCTTCGATCCAGCAGTCTTTCAGCAGGTCGGCGCAATCGGGGCTCAGCAGGAAATGGTCAATGCGGATACCGTCGTTGCGGTTCCATGCGCCCGCTTGATAGTCCCAGAACGAATAGTGTCCGGGTCCATTTTTGCGGGTGCGGAAAGCCTCCGTAAGGCCAAGGTTGAGCAAGCGGCGGAATGCGGCGCGGCTTTCAGGGCGGGCCAGAGCGTCCTCTTGCCATGCGTCAGGGCGCGCAGCGTCTTCGTCTTGGGGGATGATATTGTAGTCACCGGCCATCAGGAACGGCGTTTCTTCTGCCAATAGTTCCTTGGCGCGTGCTTCTAACCGGGCCATCCATGCCAGTTTGTAGTCGTATTTGGGGCCGGGGCAGGGGTTCCCGTTGGGCAGGTACAATCCACACAAACGCACCGCCTGTTTGCCCACAACGGTGGCTTCGATCCAGCGGGCCTGTTCGTCCTCGGCGTCGCCGGGCAGGCCCATGGTGATGTCTTCTAGGGGCAGCTTCGACATGATCGCTACGCCGTTAAAACCCTTTTGCCCGTGGGTATGGACCGCATAGCCCAAATCTTCGAAGTGGGCGCGGGGAAAGGCCTCGTCTACCGATTTGATCTCTTGCAACAGGGCGATGTCCGGCGCGCTTTGCGTCAGCCAGTCCGTCAGCGCACCCATGCGCGCCTTGATGCCGTTGATGTTGAACGTCGCGATTTTCATGGCCACCCTTCCGCTGTTGCCCCGTGTCTTAAGCAGGGGAAACTGGAATGTCACGGGCCAAGCAGCCCAGCGGTGTGCTACATCGAAAAGCTAACGCCGCAACCGCAACTGGAGGAAGCGTTGGGGTTGTCGATCACAAAGCGCGCGCCGATCAATTCCTCGCTAAAGTCGATGGTGGCCGCCGCCAGAAACGGCAACGATACTTCATCAAAGACAACGCGTTCGCCTTCACTTTCGATGATGAGGTCATCATCTTTGGGTGCGTCGAGCGTGATTTCATACTGAAACCCGGAGCAGCCGCCGCCATCCACGGCAATCCGCAGGGCTTTTCCCTCTTTTGCGGCACCAATTTCGGCAAGGCGTGCAAAGGCGCGGGGCGTAACTTTGGGGGGAATTTGCAGGTCCATCGGGAGCCTCTTTTTACTTGCGGTGGTCAATGACCGTTGCACCCAATATAGAAGCCTGACGTTAGCGCCACAAGAGAGGGCCCATGCCCGTATCCTTTGCCTGCGACCCCGCCCAAAGCCGGGGCCGGCTTTTCCCCGAAAGGGAAAGCACCTTTCGGTCCTGTTTTCAGCGGGATCGTGACCGAATTATCCATGCGTCGGCCTTTCGGCGGCTCAAACACAAAACGCAGGTTTTTATTGAGCATGAGGGCGATTATTTTCGCACGCGCCTGACGCACTCAATTGAGGTGGCACAAGTCGCGCGGACGATTTCGGGTGTTCTGGGCCTGAACGCAGAGCTGACAGAGGCCGTTGCGCTGGCCCACGACCTTGGCCACACGCCTTTTGGTCATACCGGTGAAGACGCGTTGGATGCGCTGATGAAGCCCTATGGCGGGTTTGACCACAACGCACAGGCCATTCGGATCGTCACCAGCCTAGAGCGGCATTATGCGCTGTGGGATGGCTTGAACCTCACGTGGGAAACCCTTGAAGGTATTGCAAAACACAATGGCCCTGTGGTCGATGACATTCCCTATGCTCTGGCTGATTATAACGCGCAGCACGATTTGGAATTGCACACCCACGCCAGCGCCGAGGCGCAGGTGGCCGCGCTGGCTGATGACATCGCCTACAACAACCATGACCTGATGGATGGCCTGCGGGCTGGCTTGTTCACGGTGGAAGATATCTTGCACCTGCCGCTGGTGGGGGCGTGCTTTGCCGAAGTTGACAAGCTGCACCCCGGTATAGACGAGCGCCGGCGCCAGCACGAAGCGCTGCGGCGGTTTTTTGGGCTGTTGGTTGAGGATGTGATCGCAGTTTCTCGCGCCAACCTTGAGGCTATTGCCCCCCAAACCGCGAGCGACATCCGCCACGCGGGCCGCATGGTTGTGCAGTTTTCGCCTGCGATGTGGCGCGACTTGCGTGAAGTGCGCAGTTTTCTCTTTGCCCATATGTACCGCGCGCCCAAAGTTGTTGCCAAGCGGGCCGAGGTGACCGAAGTGGTCACAGATCTATTTCCCGTTTTCATGAATGACCCCAGCCTTTTACCCACCGAATGGGAGGCCGAGGTCGCCCAAGCAGATGAGTTGGAACTGGCCCGTTTGGTGGCCGATTATATCGCTGGCATGACCGACCGCTTCGCTTTGCAGGCCCACGCGCGTCTTGTGGGTGCTTGAACTCCACCGCTGCGCTGCTAAACGATGCGACAAACCTGAAGGACGCCCCCCTATGAACCTGTTCGCCGATATTCGCGCCGCCGTTATCACCTCGCTCACTGCTATGACCCAAGATGGGACGCTCCCGGAGGGGTTGGATTTTGCCAACGTCGCGGTTGAGCCGCCACGCGATGCGGGTCACGGGGATATGGCGACGAACGCTGCGATGGTATTGGCCAAGCCCGCCAAGAAAAAGCCGCGCGATATCGCAGAGGCTTTGGCCGCCAAGCTGGCCCAAGATCCGCGGATCGACAGTGCCGAGGTTGCAGGCCCCGGCTTTTTGAACCTGCGGCTCGCGCCCCTGGTCTGGCAGCAAGTCGTGGCAGGGGTTTTGACGCAGGGTACGGTCTTTGGTCGGTCTGACATGGGACAGGGGCGCAAGGTCAACGTGGAATACGTCTCGGCTAACCCAACGGGTCCGCTGCACGTGGGTCACACCCGGGGTGCGGTGTTTGGCGACGCGCTGGCGGCTTTGCTGGAATACGCGGGCCATGTGGTGACGCGCGAATATTATATCAACGACGGTGGTGGGCAGGTCGATGTGCTCGCGCGGTCGGTTTACCTGCGCTACCTTGAGGCGCACGGCCAAGAGGTCGCGTTCGAGGACGGCACGTACCCCGGCGACTATCTGATTGGCGCAGGCCAAGCGCTGAAGGACAAGGTTGGCGACGCCTACGTTGACCAGCCAGAAGAGGTTTGGCTGGCGGAAGTACGCGGCTTTGCGACCGACGCCATGATGGATATGGTGCGGGCGGATTTGGCTGATTTGGGCATCAAGATGGATGTCTTTTTCTCGGAAAAGTCTCTGTACGGCACAGGCCGGATTGAGGCCGCGATCGAAGATCTTAAGGGCAAGGGCCTGATCTATTGGGGCACGCTCCCACCGCCCAAGGGCAAAATACCAGATGATTGGCAGGCGCGTGAACAATGGCTGTTCCGCTCTACCCAATACGGCGATGATGAGGACCGCCCAGTCCAAAAATCCGACGGTGCATGGGCGTATTTTGCCCCCGATATCGCCTATCACTACGACAAGGTGCAGCGCGGCTTTGATGCCTTGATCGATGTGTTCGGCGCCGACCACGGCGGCTATGTCAAACGCATGAAGGCCGCAGTCGCGGCCCTGTCGGAGGAGCGCGTTCCGCTTGAAATCAAGCTCGCGCAAATCGTACGGCTGTTCAAAGACGGCGAAGAGTTCAAGATGTCTAAGCGTGCGGGCACTTTTATCACCGTGCAGGACCTACTGCGCGAAGTCGGAAAAGACGTGACGCGGTTTATCATGCTGACACGCAAGAACGACGCTCCGTTGGATTTCGACTTCAGTAAGGTCACCGAACAGTCCAAGGACAACCCGGTGTTCTACGTGCAATACGCGCATGCGCGGGTGATGTCGGTCCTGCGCAAGGCCAAAGCTGCGGGTTTGCCGTGCACTGATGCGGCGCTGAGCGACGCGGATTTGACCCTGTTGGACCACCCCGCAGAGCACGCGCTTGCTGCCAAACTAGCAGAATGGCCCCGCCTTGTTGAGATCGCGGCCCGTACCCATGAGCCGCACCGCGTGGCGTTCTACCTTTATGACCTCGCCTCCGAATTCCACGGGTTGTGGAACCGCGGCAACGATGTGCCGACATTGCGCTTCCTCCAAGAGGACAATCCGGCCGCATCAGGTGCAAAAATCGCCCTCGCGCGGTCCGTTTCTGTTGTTATTTCAGCAGGATTGGGTATTTTGGGCGTAGAACCGGCACAAGAAATGCGGTGAAGACCCGATAATCGGGCACCCGCAATGTCGGCGAGCAGAGCAGTGAAATAGCCCCAATCTTTCCAAGTTCGGCTTGGGCAGACCTCCTTTGGGGCGAAAAAGGATACAGGCATGACGGACGTCAGGTATTTCGCGCAGGCGACCCCCAAGGCACGTGACACTTCGCCCGAGGGGGCCGCTTCATTTGGGCTGGTCAACTGGGTTGGGGCGGGGTGCTCTTTGGCGCTTGTGGCCGGCCTGATCACCTGGAGCGTTCAGCTAACGTTGCGCGATGTGGCGGAGGTTCCGGTTATTGCAGCATTGCAAGAGCCGATGCGCGTTGCACCCCAAGATCCCGGCGGGATGCAGGCCGCTTATCAAGGGCTGTCCGTCAATGAAATTAAGGCCGGAGGTGCGGCGGCACCTGTGGCTGATCGTGTCGTGCTGGCACCGCCGCCCGTCAATCTGGAGCCCGTGATCCGAGAGCGGGCTGCCCCAGAACCAGTTGCAACAATCGTGCAAACCTCGGCCTCTGCGCCCACGGATGCACTGGTTGAGGCCCCCCAAGAATATGCGTCGCTAGATGTGGCCAACCTCGCATCCGAGCTGAGCGCATCGCAGACAGTGGCTGACGTGGATGTCATCCCTGCCTCCGTTCCGGGTATTGCGCAATCGATCCGCCCCGCACCCCGGCCCGCGAATGTGCGCCGGGCGGCTGCACCTGTCGAAGTGCAGCGCGCATCGGTTGATGCTGACGCAAGCACCGTCGCACCCGGCGCCCGGTTGGTCCAACTGGGGGCCTTCGACACGCCTGAACAAGCGATGGCTGCGTGGGAACGATTAGAGAGCCGCTTTGGTGACTACATGGTTGGCAAGAAACGCTTGGTTCAAAGCGCGGTGTCTGGCGGGCGGAACTTTTACCGTCTGCGCGTTGTGGGCTTTGACGATGCGACCGCTGCACGGCAGTTTTGCTCTGCCTTTTTGTCGCGCAATGCGGCCTGTATCCCGGTCACGGCGAAATGATCCCCAAGACAACGGGCGCCTATATCCTTGGATGTGAGGGGCCAGTTCTGACGCCCAGTGAGGCCGCGTTTTTCAAAGAAACGCGGCCTTTTGGGTTTATCCTGTTTGCACGCAACATTGAAAACCCCGATCAAGTGCAGCGGCTGACGGCATCCCTACGGGCGGCTGTTGGCTGGCAGGCGCCGATCCTGATCGACCAAGAGGGTGGGCGGGTGCAACGATTGCGCGCGCCGCATTGGCGAGAATGGTTGCCGCCCCTTGATCAAATGCAAACCGCCCAAGACGCGGTACGGTCCATGGAACTGCGCGCGCGCATTATCGCCCATGAGCTTTATGAGGTTGGGATCGATGTGAACTGCACCCCCACCGCTGATCTAACCACCGACGAGACGCATCCCTTTTTGCGCAACCGCACGCTTGGTGCCGCGCCCGAACAGGTCATTGCCGCTGCGCGCGCTGTGGTGGCGGGTCAGCTGGCAGGTGGCGTGTTGTCCGTGCTCAAACACATTCCCGGCCATGGCCGCGGAACCAGCGATAGCCACCATGACCTGCCCACGGTGACGACAGATCGTGCGACGCTTGATGGCACAGATTTCGCAGTGTTCCAGGCTTTGCGGGACGTGCCCATGGGGATGACGGCGCATGTGGTGTATTCCGCGATTGATCCTGATGCCCCCGCCACGACCAGCCCGATTTTGCACCGCGTAATCCGTGAGGATATCGGCTTTGATGGCCTGTTGATGACAGATGATCTGTCGATGAATGCCTTGCCCGGAGATACCCAGACCCGGGCGCACAGAAGCATCCGTGCCGGCTGCGACGTGATCCTGCATTGCAACGGCAACCGGGCTGAAATGGCGGCTGTTGTAGAAGCAGGGGGCACCTTATCGCCCAAAGCCTACGAGAGGGCACAGGCTGCTTTGGCGATGCGCCAGCCGCCAGCCGCCCTTGACATCGGCGCGGTTGAGGCCGACCTTGAGGCGCTCCTCAACTGATAGGCTTAACGGACCGGCATGTCGCCCCGCACACCTTTGCTTTCTGGGACAGAATGGCCCGCAGACCGTCGCATGGACACCGATGCGGCACCTCAGGCGCGGGGTATTTCTGTTGAGGATAGGCTCGCTGCCGAAGCGCTCATCATTGATGTGGATGGGTTTGAGGGGCCACTCGATCTGTTGTTGATGCTATCGCGTACGCAAAAGGTCGATCTTCGCAAAATCTCAGTTCTACAATTGGCCCGGCAATATCTCGTTTTCGTAGAAAAAGCAGCTGAATTGCGGATTGAATTGGCGGCGGACTATCTGGTGATGGCGGCGTGGTTGGCTTTTCTTAAATCGCGCCTGCTTTTGCCCCCTGATCCCACCGCCGAGGGTCCCTCGGGTGAAGATCTCGCGGCGCACCTCGCGTTTCAGTTGGAACGTCTGGAGGCTATGCGCGATGTGGCGGCGCGGCTGATGGCGCGCGATCAACTGGGCAAGGATCGCTTTGCTCGCGGCATCACTGAGGATGTCACTCGCGCGCGGCGTATCACCTATACGGCTACGCTTTTGGACCTAATGCAGGGTTACGCGCGCATACGAACCCGCGACGATTTCAGGCCATTCATCCTTGATCGCGACAGCGTCTACACGATGGAAGAGGCGTTGGAGCGGCTTCGCGGCATGATGGGTTATGTCGGCGAATGGACAGATATAATGTCCTATCTTCCGGCGGGTTGGACCTCTGACCCGGTAAAACGCCGCTCGGCTACAGCCGCGACATTCGCCGCAACGCTAGAGTTGGCAAAGGGCGGTGCGATCGAACTGCGCCAAGGCGAGGTTTTTGCCCCCATTCAAATCCGCAGCAAGGCAGAGCGATGACAGATAGCGATGTACACGATCAGGCGGAGGCAACGAACGCCCCCCAATCCGAGAGCCTGTTTGCCGCGCCCCCACTGGCCGAGCAGGAGCGGATGGTTGAAGCGATCCTGTTCGCCAGCGCCGAACCGGTTGGTATTCCCGAATTACACGCGCGTATGCCCCATGGCTGCGATGCCCCTGCTGCCTTGAGCCTCTTGCGCCGACGGTATGAGGGGCGGGGGGTGCAATTGCTTCGCGTTGGGGATGCGTGGGCGTTTCGCACAGCCGCTGATTTGGGGTTTTTGATGACCCGTGAGATCATTGAAACACGTAAACTAAGCCGGGCCGCGATCGAAACGCTGGCGATCATTGCTTACCATCAACCAGTCACCCGCGCCGAGATCGAGGAAATTCGAGGGGTCTCTGTGTCCAAAGGCACGGTGGACCAACTGATTGAGCTGGAATGGGTCAAGTTGGGCAAGCGGCGCATGACGCCGGGACGACCCGTGACCTTTATCGTGACACAAGAGTTTCTTGATCACTTTGGCCTTGAGAACGCACGTGACCTGCCGGGCCTCAAGGAACTGCGCGCCGCGGGCCTGTTGGAAAATCGGCCACCTCCGGGCACAGAAATGGTGGATGAAGCCGCGCAAGATGATGGCCAAGATGGGCTGTTTGAACCAGACGCATTGGGCGATAGCGACCCGCTGATCGAAGATCCTTAGCTGGGCCCGATTGGCCATATGGCTCTGATACACCGATCCTAAACGGAAAAGGGCGCCCCAAGAGGCGCCCTTATTTATCTGAATAATCAGATAATTAGCAGGAGTAGTACATACCGTATTCAACGGGGTGCGGTGTGTGCTCGTAGTTGTACACTTCTTCCCACTTCAGCTCCATGTAGCCTTGGATCTGGTCTTTGGTGAACACGTCACCGGCCAGAAGGAAGTCGTGATCTTTTTCCAGCTCGTCGAGCGCTTCACGCAAGGAGGCGCAGACCGTTGGGATCTCGGCCAGCTCTTCTGGTGGCAGATCGTACAGGTCTTTGTCGGACGCTTCACCGGGGTGAATCTTGTTGGTGATACCGTCAAGGCCAGCCATCAGCAGTGCAGCGAAACACAGATAGGGGTTCGCGGCTGGGTCGGGGAAGCGGGCTTCCACGCGTTTGGCTTTGGGCGACTCGGACCATGGAATACGGACACAGCCGGACCGGTTACGTGCCGAGTAGGCGCGCAGAACGGGGGCTTCAAAGCCGGGAATCAGACGCTTGTAAGAGTTCGTCGAAGGGTTCGTGAAGGCGTTCAACGCTTTTGCGTGCTTCAGGATACCACCGATGAAGTACAGAGCCTCATCCGACAGATCAGCGTATTTGTCGCCTGCGAACAGGGGCTTGCCGTCTTTCCAGATCGACATGTTCACGTGCATCCCTGTGCCGTTGTCACCTGCGATAGGCTTGGGCATGAATGTTGCGGACTTGCCGTAGGCGTGGGCCACGTTGTGGATCACGTATTTGTATTTTTGCAGCTCATCGGCTTGGTGCGTGAGCGAGCCAAAGATCAGGCCCAGCTCGTGCTGGCACGACGCCACCTCGTGGTGATGCTTGTCGACCTTCATCCCCATGCGCTTCATCGTGGAGAGCATTTCGGACCGCAGGTCTTGGGCTGCGTCGGTTGGGTTTACTGGGAAGTAGCCGCCCTTAACGCCGGGACGGTGGCCCATGTTGCCCATGTCGTATTCAGCGTCTGTGTTCCAGGATGCGTCCTGAGCGTCGACTTCGAACGACACTTTGTTCATCGTGTTCGAGAAACGTACGTCGTCGAACAGGAAGAATTCAGCTTCGGGGCCAAAGTAGGATACGTCACCGATACCGGAGGACTTGAGGTAAGCCTCGGCTTTTTCGGCTGTGCCGCGGGGGTCACGGGGGTAGGGTTCGCCGGTGTCGGGCTCAACCACGGAGCAGTGAATGCAGATGGTTTTTTCGGCGTAGAACGGGTCAAGATAGACGCTGTTCGTGTCGGGCATCAGTTTCATGTCCGACTCTTCGATGGATTTCCACCCAGCGATGGACGAGCCGTCGAACATGAAGCCTTCGTCCAAGAAGTCTTCGTCTACAAGGTCAGCTACGATCGTAACGTGCTGTAGTTTGCCGCGTGGATCAGTGAAGCGGATGTCGACGTATTCGACGTCCTCGTCTTTGATCATCTTAAGAACAGCGTCTTTGCTCATGGAGCTTCCCCTTTGTGCTCTGTGGTTTGTGTGGACTGATTAGACTGCATCGTCGCCGGTTTCGCCGGTCCGGATGCGTATAGCTTGCGCGATGTCTGAAACGAAAATTTTACCATCCCCGATTTTGTCGGTTTTGGCCGCGCCGACAATGGCGTCGATGGCTCCGTCTAGCATGTCATCGGCGATGACAAGCTCGATTTTGACCTTGGGCAGGAAGTCGACGACGTATTCGGCGCCGCGATAAAGCTCGGTGTGGCCTTTTTGACGACCAAAGCCCTTCACTTCCGTAACTGACAGACCCTGAATGCCAATTTCTTGCAGGGCTTCTTTCACTTCGTCGAGTTTGAACGGCTTAATGATGGCTTCAATTTTTTTCATACCCAGCTCCTCCTACGCAGTTGGGGACGGGCAGATCACTTCTCAGAGGGGGGTGCAATTGGGTATGGTAATGGCGTGGGGGTACACTCGGGGATTCTGAGGGCGCCGCCTAATTTTTAGGCATTTAGCATAATAAGTATGCAGTGTTTGAAGGGTGCCGTGGTTTGATGAGCGAATTGCTGACTTCAGCCCAGATGCGGGCAGTAGAAATGGCCGCGATAGAAGCGGGCACTGTGACGGGGCTGGGGTTGATGGAAAAAGCCGGGCAAGGCGTTGTTGAGGCTGCGATCAAGCGGTTTCCGTCTTTTGCGAAAGGTCGACACATCTGTCACGTTTTGTGCGGTCCGGGCAACAATGGCGGGGACGGCTATGTTATCGCGCGCCTCTTGGCGGAGCGCGGGTGGGAGGTGCATGTGTTCGCCCTAGCCGAGGCCAAGACGCCCGATGCAAAGCATAACGCAGCTCGCTGGGCGCAAGGGTTTGCGCCTTTGATGGTTGAGGCATTGGCCGCTGCGCCGGCTCCTGATGTGACGATTGATGCGGTTTTTGGTACGGGCTTAACGCGGGGCCCGGACGCCGCTTTGATCGCGGCGTTGCGCTATGCCTTTAACCAACCCGGCGTTGTGGTCGCTGTCGATGCTCCGTCTGGTCTATGCCTCGACAGCGGACGTTGGTTGGGGCGCGCGGATGGGATTGGTGCGGCGGATCTGACTGTCACGTTTGAGTGCCCAAAGGTCGGGCATTATTTGGCGCAGGGCCCGGAGGCCTGCGGTCAGTTGGAGCTTGTCGATCTGGGTTTATCCGCTTGGCGCGATGCGCGATCCGCGTCCGCAACCCCGAATGGAAAAGTGACCTTGCTAGATCCTGAACGCGATGCCGATCCATTGCGGGCGCACTTTTCAAAGGCTCAGGGGCACAAATATAGCCATGGGCATGTTTTGGTCGCTGCGGGGGGCATGGGGCGCACGGGTGCTGCGCGGCTTGCCGCACGTGGTGCGTTGCGGGTCGGCGCGGGCGCTGTGACGCTTGCTGCACCCGGGAGCGCTTTGATGGAATGTGCCACTCAGGTAACTGCGGTCATGCTGCGTCGCTGCGACAGTGGTAATGATCTGGACGAGCTTGTTACCGCGGCCAAAATCTCAACGCTTGTGATCGGCCCGGGCCTCGGTTTGGAGGATCGCCATGCCGATTTGGTGCGGGCGGCTTTGGCCACAGGGCTGCCGTGTGTGCTGGACGCGGATGCCCTGACACTGATTGCGGGGCATGCTGATTTGCGCGCGAACCTGCATGAAGGCTGCATTTTGACGCCCCATATGGGAGAGTTTGCGCGCCTTTGGCGGGATTTGGCGCAAAGATTAACGGATGTGGGTGATGGGCTTAATGGCCCCGCTTTTTCCAAGATTGATGCAACTCGGTCGGCAGCGGCATCTGCAGGCTGCACCGTTTTGCTCAAGGGGCCCGATACTGTCATCGCGGCGCCCAACGGTCATGTCTATGTGCATTCGGCCGTCTATGATCGGACAGCGCCTTGGCTGGCGACCGCAGGTGCGGGCGATGTATTGGCCGGGTTTATTGCCGCCGGTATGACCCAGCCGGGGCATGATGCGGCGTGGTCCGCTGCGGCAGCGGCTTGGCTGCATGTTGAGGCTGCACGCGCCTTTGGCCCGGGCCTCATCGCAGAGGATTTGCCGGACACCGTGCCTAATGTTCTGGCCAAGTTGCTCGACCTTTCGCTCAGCTAGTCAAAGCAACCGGGAATGGGATCCAAGCACATACCCGCGCTGAGCAATTCCAACCCGTTTGCATAGACAACTGATGGCGCCGTGAAATGCAAGGCAACCATCTTTTCCGCGTCGCTGACGCAGTCGCGCACGATAATCCCGTCGATCAGCCGAGACGCCGCGACCCGCGCCTGCTTGCGCCCATAGAGCATCATGGCACGCCAATCGCGCACGATGATCGGTTGGTCCGGCAGAACCTGCATGTCGCAAGCGGGTCGTCCAACACCGAAAGCATTCGCCGGTATATGCACCATCTGTTGGTGCATATTTGGCGTGCGCGTGATGGTCGCCACAAGCGGTAGAACGCCGTTGTCACGGGTAATGATCCGATCGCTCGTCTTAAGGTGTGCCGCGGTTTTTTCACCACTGCACGTCAGAATTTTCGTGTTTGCCGTGACCCCGTGAACAAGGGACATGTGCGTCATAATGCGCGAACCAGCGCGCGGGGAGGGGGGGCTATCATGTTTCATGCTGTTGCCCGGTGTGCCCCGAAATCCGTAAACAGGGCCCTAATGGTATGCCTCGATGCCCCTCAGGTTTTCCTCAAATTGAGAATAGTTTTGGGTCAAAAAAGTTGACCCTTGAGCATTGCTGTGGACTGTCGAACAGCAATGGGCCGCTTGGGGCTGCAATATAGCGTGAAAATTTTCGACACTTCAGGCTTTTCGGGCATGTTGCCTCTTTTCTCCACCCTCCGGCTTTGCTAATCACCCCACACTGCGGCTGTGGTGAAATTGGTAGACACGCTGGTTTTAGGTACCAGTGCTTTTAGCGTGGGGGTTCAAGTCCCTCCAGCCGCACCAAACAAACGGACATCGAAATTAGGTTGCGCCGGGGCCATCGGGTCACGAGCAGACGTTTGATTTGCCGCTTTGCACACAGCGCTTATGTTCGAGCGGCCGTTTTGATCGTGCCGTCACCTTGCGACCCTTGAGATTACCTCGGCCGACCTCTACCCGTTAAACTGCAAACGAAGGGGGGGAGCCAATGCGCGAACAGGTTCGAGAAATTTTTGATGCCGGCGTAGCGGCGGCGGATCCGTTTGAGGCGGTAACTGCTGCGCTTCAAGGGCTTTCTCGTCCGACCCATGTAATTGCAGTGGGCAAAGCTGCGCCACGTATGGCGGCGGCAGTGCATGCGCAGTTTCCAGGTATCCCGAGCCTTGTTATTACGACCGATCAGCCTGTGCCTGACCTGGAGAATACCCAAGTCATGATCGGGGATCATCCAGTGCCATCTGAACTCTCAGCGGCGGCGGGGGAAGCGGCGCTGGAGTGGCTCTCGGCTATTGCGCAGGGGCATGGACCAGAGGCGCATGTGCTTGCGCTAATTTCTGGCGGAGGTTCGGCGTTGTGCGTGGCTCCGGTGGAGGGTGTCACCTTAGCAGAAAAGGCATCGGTCAACGCCAGCTTGCTGGGCGCAGGGTTGGATATCGTACGGATGAACATCGTGCGTCAGGCCCTAAGCCGCACCAAAGGTGGTGGGCTTTTGCGCGCGGCTGCTCCTGCGCGGATGACAAGCTTGGTGCTCTCGGATGTTGTGGGCGATGATCCGAGGGCCGTCGCCTCTGGCCCAACGGCTGGGCCGATTTCCGATGTAGCCGAGGCCCAGAAAATCGTGCGGGATGCGGGGCTTTGGGCGGACATGCCCGCGTCGGTACATGCGGCGCTGAGCAGAGTGGAGCGCAAAGGCACAACACCCCCGGCAGACGTTCTTATGGTGGGGTCTAATGCGCTATCTGTTCAGGCGATGGGCAAGGCGGCGCCGGATGCACAGGTGATTGTTGCTGCTCTTGAGGGCGACGTCGCTGACGCCGCAGCACAGATCGTGACGCTTGCGCGCTCAGGCGCCGGGATGTGGATTATGGGCGGGGAAACGACAGTTCTATTGCGTGGAACAGGGCAGGGTGGTCGCAACCAAGAGTTGGCGCTGCGGGTCGCGCGTGAATTGCAGGACCTTGATCGCCCGTTTGTGTTTTTGTCCGGTGGTACAGATGGGCGCGATGGCCCGACCGATGCCGCAGGCGGCCTTGTCGACAATGGCACATGGGCGCGGATTGGTCCCGAGGCGGAGGCGTTGTTGGAAAATAACGACAGCTATGCCGCCCTGTCTCGGGCAGGCGATTTGCTGCAAATGCCGGCCACAGGGACTAATGTCGCCGATCTTCAAATTCTATGGGTGGGCTAGTCGTCGGGGCAGAACCAGCCCTCAGACATCCATTTCTAGCGCGCAAGACAGATAGTAATTGCGTGCAATCGCGTTCTGCTCGCTTTCCCCCAGAATTCGCAGGCAGGCGTGTTTGAGGCCGCGCGCCTCAGCCACGTGGTGGCCCGTTGCGATCAACCGGTCACAAAGTTCCATTGACCACTGTGGGTCATCGGCCTCTTCCGCAGCCAATAGAACAGCATCTGGTCCGCCCGCGAGCGCGATTACTCGGGTCGCCTCCTCCTTGGGGGATAGGCGCGCGAGACTGGTGGGGTTCCCATCTAACCATCCTAGCGCGCTTTGGGCATAGGCTCGGACGGCCCAATCCACACGGCCATATACTTCTTGCAGGTGTGGTTTCGACGCGAGCGCTTGGGGCAGGGCAATGGATTGCGCCAATTCATCCACGGAGCGGCCGGAATTCAGCCCTTCAACGGTGGCAAGAATGATGTGCCGGATGGCGTCGCGGTAATCGCCCAACACCTCTTGGATGATGTCGGCCCCGACGACGGGCTTGGTGTGCCCGGGGGCAAGAACATCAGCCTCAAACGCGATCAAGCGATCAAGAGAGCGCGCCCAGATTTCAAAATCACGGGCCCCTGAACCGCGTATCGCTGCAAGGTTGGGAAAGGCCGCATAATAGCTGCCGCCACAAAAAAGTGTGCGGGCCTGCGGGTGCCACACCACGATATGGTCGGGGCTTTTGCCAGGTGCGCTGTGCAATTCCAGCCGCAGCCCGTCGTCCTCAAGACATGTGCCATCGGCGTCAACGGTCCGCGTGGGCGGCAAATATCCCGTGCCGCGTGCCCCACGCGAGGATTTTGCATGACCTGAGCCTGCAAAGAGTTGATCCTCTTTGGGCAGATCAGCCCCCACGATCCGGCGTGTACGTCGTGCCCGTGCCGCAGAGACGATGGGTTGATTTGTCGCCGAATTTTGGGCCGCGATCTCCGGTTGAAAACCAGCGGCGGCGATGATCTCTGTGGTGTCGTTGGCAAATACACTAGCCCCACCGATATAATCGCGGTGACCGTGGGTATAGATAAGCGTACGAACAGGTTTTTGCGTGACCTTGCGGACCTGTGCCATAACCGCTTGGGCGGCGTTAATGCTGTCGGTGCTGTCGATCACCACCAAGCCGGTTTTGCCCTCGATGATGTGGACATTCGCCTTGGCAAATCCCACCGCAGACCACACCCCAGGGGCGAGTTCCGTAAACGATTGCGTGAAGTGTGCCGCATAAGAAGATAGAAGCGGGTGGGAGCGATTTGGCATGGTCGGTCTCGGTGGTGTCAGGACTTTCTGACGGTCTGGGCGTCCATTTTAGTCGATCTCTTGCCCTGCGTCTACCCAGTGTTACTTATGTAACGCGCAGATATCGAAAGCGAAAATCGTTGCAAATTGCACAAGGGACGACTGGAATGTTGAAAAATGCACTGATCGGAGTCGGGCTGATTGCGGCCTTTGGGGTCGCGTATGTGCGCTATGCTCCGCTCTATCCAAATCAATGGCATGTTGATCCCGCAAAGGTTGTGCGGACGGGAAAGCCCAACGATTTTCTGATGGCTGAGGGGGGCGATCAGCCTCCGGCGGTTTTTGGCGCCGACGTGGCAACGGTGGCGGCCGCCCTTGATGCAGTCGTCGCGGCGGAGCCTGCAACGTTTGTAATGGCAGGCGGTGCGCCCGATGGTTTCGTGACATACGTTCAACGATCGAAACTGATGGGTTTTCCCGACATGATCTCAATCACGCTTCAGTCCGTTGAGGAAGGCACTGTGATGCATGCCTATGCCCGGGCGCGGGATGGGCATTCGGACCTAGGCGTAAACGCCAAGCGCGTTATGCGCTGGGTTGCCGCGATTGAGGCGCGCCTTGGAGCGGGCGGTTAACTCGAGACACAGCCGTCGTATTGTTCGCGCCATGTCATCGTGTTCAGGCTCATGTCGCACAGGGCAGTAAAACTGCGTCCGCCCACCGTAAGGCAACGCAATTCGCCAAGCGCCACAGGGTTGCCTTGCCCGTCTCTACAATAACACGGCGGCTCTTTCGCAAGAACAGGTGTGGCACTTAGGGCAAAGACAAGGCAGAGAAGCGGGGTAAACGTTCGTTGCATTTGGATCTCCCATCGGTCTGACTATCTAAAGATAGCACGCGCGGCCCTCTTGACCAAACTGGCGCAATCGCCGAAGTGACCAAAATGATACCCATGGACACCTTGGCCCAAATCACGGGCCGGTACGAATACATCGAAGCGCAGCTAAACGCAGGCCCAAAGGCCAGCGAGATTGCCGCGCTCACCCGAGAGTATTCAGAACTTACACCCGTCGCAGAGCAAATCGCCGCCTACCGTCAGATGTTGGACGACATCGCCGAAGCTGAGGCGATGTTGGCTGATCCGGAAATGAAGGAATTGGCAGAAGAGGAACTGCCCGCTCTCAAGGCATCCCTGCCGGAGTTGGAGCATTCCCTGCGGCTTGCCCTTTTGCCAAAGGATGCTGCTGACGCCAAACCGGCGATCCTCGAAATCAGGCCGGGCACTGGCGGAGATGAGGCGGCATTGTTCGCCGCGGACCTGTTCGGCATGTACCAACGTTATGCTGAGGCGCGGGGCTGGAAGGTCGAAATCATCGAGCAACAGATGACCGAACTGGGCGGCCTAAAGGAATTGACCGCGCGGATTGTGGGCGAAAACGTGTTTGCGCGGCTCAAGTACGAAAGCGGCGTGCACCGGGTGCAGCGTGTGCCATCTACCGAAAGCGGGGGGCGAATTCACACGTCTGCGGCGACAGTTGCGGTGCTGCCAGAGGCTGAGGATGTGGATATCGACATCCCTGCGACGGACATCCGTATCGACACCATGCGGGCCAGCGGCTCAGGCGGGCAGCACGTCAACACGACTGATTCTGCGGTGCGGATTACCCACTTGCCCACGGGGCTGATTGTGACCTCATCCGAGAAGTCGCAGCACCGTAACCGTGAAATCGCAATGTCCGTGCTGCGCGCCCGGCTCTATGAGGCGGAGCGTGCGCGGATCGACGGTGAACGCTCTGCGGATCGCAAGGCGCAGGTGGGTTCTGGCGATCGTTCAGAGCGGATCCGCACGTATAACTTTCCTCAGGGGCGCATGTCCGATCACCGCATCAACCTGACGCTTTATAAGCTGGACGCCATTCTGGGCGGCGATCTGGATGAGACGATTGACGCGCTGACTGCCGATGCGCAGGCCCATCAGCTTGCCGAAATGGAGGCATGAGCGGCACGACCCTTCGCGCGCTGTGGCTATCGGCGCGGGCGCAATTAGCGGCTCTGCCCAAGGAAGAGGCGGAGCGTGATGCGCGCCTGTTGATACAGGCGGCATTTCGCCTAACACCCGCAAGTTTCACCGCAGACTTGGGCCGGATCATTCCAGAAAGCGATCCATGCAAGGACCATCTGGATTGGATGCTGAGCAAGCGGGCGCAACGGATGCCCGTCAGCCATATCTTGCGCGAAGCCGTATTTTGGGGCCGCATGTTTGAGGTCACCCCCGCGACACTGGCCCCTCGGGGCGATACAGAAACCCTACTCGCAGAAGCGCTGTCTGTGCCCTTCGATACGATGCTTGATCTGGGTACGGGAACGGGGTGCCTCGGGGTTTCATTGCTCGCGGAGCGAAAGGCTGCGCAGGGTATAGCCACTGATATCTCTGCCGAAGCACTAGCCGTAGCTGGGCGCAATGCCGCCCGACACGGGGTTGAGGCCCGGCTCACGTGTTTGCAAAGCGATTGGTTGGCGCAGGTTCAAGGCACTTTCGATCTGATCGTGAGCAACCCACCGTATATCACCGAGGCCGCTTTCGCGACTTTGGCCCCCGAGGTGCGAGAGTATGAACCCAAAACTGCACTTACTCCCGGCGGCGACGGGCTAGCGCCGTACCGAATTTTGTGCGCACAGACGCCCGCGTGTCTGGTGGCGGGGGGCTGGTTGATGGTCGAGATCGGATACGACCAAGGGCCCGCTGTCGCGGCGTTGATGGAAGGTGCGGGGTTGCAACGGGTCACTGTGGTGCAGGACCTGTCGGGACATGACCGTGTTGTGCGCGGCCAGCGCGCACCTCTTGCCCTGTAATTGCCCGTCACGCAGGAGGTCTGGCGGTGGTTAAAGTCCGTACAGAGCTTATTATCTTAAAGAGTGCCGCATTTTGTACTTGCCCCGTTCTGCCGCACATGCTTATTGGAGGGGTGTCGCAAGTCTGGCAGAACACGCCAGCGCCTCACTGAACCACTTACATCGCGGGGACAACGCAGCCATCTTCCGGCGCACCCTGCTTCCCAGCCGCCCTGTGCGGCCATAGCTTATAAAGCCAAAAACCGATATCCTCATGAGATCTTCCAAGTCCCGCTCGCGGAATAAGAACAATCGCAATCGCTCTGTTGGTAATGTCGTCAACCGGGTTTTTGACAGCTCAGGTCCCGAGGGCAAGGTGCGTGGCACCCCTCAGCAGATCATCGAAAA